>QILU01000173.1 GCA_003233475.1 Ahrensia sp. | reverse complement strand
TGGCTATGGCGGCGCCCTTGGACGACGAATCCGTAGAATATGATGACGGCACGGCAAACACCCTCGACCAGCATGCAAGAGATATTTCCGCGTTCCTGAGCTGGACCGCCGACCCTAATTTACCTCAACGAAAACAGCGCGGCTTTATCGTCATTTTGTTTTTGTCAGTATTTTCCGGGCTGCTTTATTTTACCAAAAAGAAAATCTGGTCGAATGTGGCTCATTAGAGCCATTGCAAAAAACCAAGTTTGTATAAATTAAAGTAGAATAATTCTACCTCCTCCTTGTGGGGAGGTCGAAGGCGAGGAACTCGACTTCGGGTGGGGGTATGAGACAATCGCAAAACTTGTTTGTTAACTTACTCTCGCAACCCCCACCCGAACCTTGCTAACGCAAGCTTCAACCTCCCCACAAGGAGGAGGTAGAATCTAAAAAAATCAAGTTTGTATAAATCAATCAGGGGTTCGGGATACACCCCCCCCGAGGAGGCCCTTTTTGGTTTATGGTGCGAGTCGATATTCGCTAAATATGGGGCACTCCAATGGAAGAATCACTCACCGATGAACTTGGCGCCGCAATCCGGGCGATTGAGGATTACCCCAAGCCCGGCATTACCTTTCGAGACATAACTTCTTTGCTGCAAAATGCCCGCGCATTTCGTCGTTCCGTAGACGCGCTGGTGCATCCTTATATTGGCATCGGGTTGGAACAGGTGGCCGGAATTGAAGCGCGGGGGTTTATACTGGGGGGTGCGATTGCTCATCAATTAACCTCCGGTTTTATACCAATTCGCAAGAAGGGGAAGCTGCCCGGCGATAAGGTCACCATTGCTTACAGTTTGGAATATGGCGTCGACGAAATGGAGATGCACCGGGATGCGGTGAAACCGGGAGACAAGGTGCTGTTGGTGGACGATCTGATTGCCACAGGCGGCACGGCGGAGGCGGCAGTGAAATTGTTGAAAGAACTTGGGGCAGACGTGGTGGCGGCGTGTTTTGTTATCGACCTTCCCGATCTGGGCGGGCGTAAAAAGATTGAAGCGCTTGGGGTGCCGGTTCGCACGCTGATTGAGTTTGAGGGGGATTGAGTTGTCGTATCGCAGCGGTGCATCTTTTGGAAAAAGGCAGGAATACGTCGCTTTTGCGGAACTTCTAAAACGCGGCTTTGATGTTTACTCTACACTTGTCGATGATCAACAGATTGATTGTATAATTCGCGGGCCTGGCGATCAACTCCGTTACTTAGATATTCAAATAAAGGCTCGATCAAAAGAAGCAAAAAATGCAGGTATGTTCTCGGCCTTAACGATCCGCTCGCCCCGCTCGAATTTCTTTTTTATGTTTTATTCTGAAGCGGCTGATACCTACTGGATAATGCCTTCACTGGATATTGTCGAGAAGGCAAACAAAACCAAGACCGGAAAGCACATTGGAATAATGAGTTTGAATTTTACTAATACCCTTGTATCTGGTGAAGTTCGACCAAGACCCAAGTGGGATTTTTATAAAAATAATTTTGATCAACTCTGGATCGCATTGGATTAGTTTTTAATCCACCCGCATTGTCGTGGATGTGCCCATTGAATATATTGACTTACGAAATATTTCTATTTCTGCCTCGTGTACCACATTCCAAAAATGACTGTGTATAAAAGTGCGAACAATCCTCCGAGGTACATACCGTTTTCCAGCAATCCAGTGAAACCATGTTGATACAAAAACAATCCGAGCGATATGCCCAGGACAAGAATTCCGTACCAGATATTTGACTTGGATGACGTTCCAAATGGACTAAGAGTTTCTATTCGCCAAATACCAAAAGAAAGATGGAACAAGCTGCCCATTAGCAATAATCCAATAATGAAATCCAAAATCATAATACTTACCTGGAAAGAGTTTCTATTTCTGTTCGTTTTTAATTGTACGTGGAATAATTTTCATGGGTACGCCATTGTCCGGTTGAATGGTTATTTTCATTACCGGCCAGGGCTTTTTGTCGACGGAATATTCAAAGCGAAAATTCTTCAGGAGAATGGCCATCACGATTTGCGCTTCCATCATAGCAAAACTTGCGCCAATGCAAACACGCGGCCCAAGGCCAAAGGGCAAATAAGCGAAACGGTCTATTTTATCGCGAGCGTTGCCATAAAACCGACTTGGGTCGAAGGCGGATGAATCCTGCCACAGTGTTTCGTGGCGGTGGAGAATCCACGGGCTTACATAAACGCTGGTGCCGGCAGGAATCTGATATTCGCCATGGTCAATGTCTTGCGTAAGGCGGCGTTGAACAACCCCGGCAGGAGGAAAGAGCCGCATCGATTCTTCAAAACAGGCGGTGATCCAGGGCAGTTTATTTCCCCATTCGTGGGGCGGGAGTTTTTCCATATCCAGCCCGTCCGCTTCCTCTTCGCAGCGTTTGAGAGCATCTTCATCGTGGGCAAGCAGGTACAGGGTCCAGGCCAAGGCGCGGGCAGTTGTTTCATGGCCAGCAGCAATGAAGGTGATGATGTTGTCCTCTATCTCTTCCATTGAAAGGCGGTTCTTTTCGTTTTCTCCGGCGCGCAAAAGCAGGGTGAGGAAATCATCCGGCACATCCTTGCCCGCCGCCATGGCTTGTTTGCGATGCAGGGCCGTGTCGTTCACAACCTTTCGCATCCGCGATATGGCGCCGCCGCCACGCAATTTTGTTATGCGGGGCAACCATTTTGGAGCATCCAGCAGATCAAGCGGATCAGGGCTGGACATGTGTTTAATGAAATGGGCGGTATCGGCAAGAAAATTATCAGTGTCGCCAATAATCTCGCCGGAAAACAAAGTTTGGGAAAGCACCAGAAAAGTTAAGCGGGACATGGCCGGAGCGATTGGTGTGTTGTTTGGGCCGTTGCGTATTTCTTCAACAAATTCTTCCGTTGTATGCCGCATGGTTTCAGCAAAACCATTCACATGGCGAGGGGAAAATATGGGGGCAATTGTGCGCCGGGATCGTTTCCAAACATCGCCTTCAGCAGTGAGCAACCCATTGCGTAATATAGGTTTGAGGATATTCTGTCGAAGGGGTTCAGCCTTCAGGGCCGATGCCCGTTCCACAAAAATATGGCGAATGAGATCGGGGTCACTGATCAGGGCCATGGGAAGAGAAAACAATTTATAGCGGGAAACCGGATTTTCAAACTGAAACCGGGAAAACGCCTCCAGCGGATTGGATATAATTTTCGGTACAATTGCCAGGGTACGCAAATATATGAAATTGTTATGGGGACCGGCGCGCCCATAGGGGTAGGGTGGGCGAAATTTGTTCGGCTTTTTTTCGTTACCGTCGGCATCTGTTTTTTGCAACATGGCGTCATCCTGTTAGGAGATCACTGTTTGGCAAATTGGGGCCGTGGGAGAATAAATTCAAGGCGTAATAAAGTTACGTATTGAATTTGAACAACATCACGTCCCCGTCCTGAACCATATATTCCTTGCCCTCATCACGGGCTTTTCCGGCTTCTTTGGCGGGTAGTTCACCGCCGAGCGTCACGTAATCGTCGTAGGCAATTGTCTGGGCGCGAATGAAACCGCGTTCGAAATCGGAGTGAATAACTCCAGCAGCCCCCGGGGCTTTGGTGCCTTCAACAACGGTCCAGGCGCGGGTTTCTTTCGGGCCTGCGGTAAAATAAGTGATCAAGGAGAGCAGCTTGTAACCCTCGCGAATAAGCTTTGAGAGCCCGCTTTCTGAGAGGCCGTTCATTTCCAGAAATTCGCCCTGTTCCTCATCGGGAAGTTGAGCGATTTCTTCTTCAATGGCGGCGGAAATAATCACGGAGCCTGCTCCTTGTTCGGCGGCCATTTTTGCAACGGCCTCACTCATGGTGTTGCCGTTTGCGGCATCCGTTTCAGCCACGTTGCACACATACAAAACAGGTTTTGAAGTGAGCAATTGCAAGCTGTTGAGAATGTCTAAATCTTCCGGGGCCATCCCATCGAGAAGTTTTCGCACCGGCATTCCGTCGTTCAACAATTTCAAGGAAGATTCCATCATGGGAAGTATGGTGAGGGATTCCTTGTCCTTGCTGGCAGCGCGTTTTCGGGTCTGCTCCACCCGGCGCTCCAGGCTGTCGAGATCGGCGAGCATCAATTCTGTTTCGATGGTCTCAGCGTCTGCAATCGGGTCAATTTTGCCCTCCACATGGGTGATGTCGTCATCTTCAAAACAACGCAGCACATGAACGGTTGCGTCCACTTCGCGAATATTGGCAAGGAACTGGTTGCCGAGGCCTTCTCCCTTGGAGGCACCGCGCACCAGGCCGGCAATATCGACAAAGGAAATGCGGGTGGGAATAAGCTCTTTGGATTCGGCAATGGCGGCAATTTTTGCCAGGCGCTCATCGGGTACCGCCACTTCGCCAGTGTTCGGTTCAATGGTGCAAAACGGATAATTAGCGGCTTGCGCGGAAGCCGTGCGGGTGAGTGCGTTGAAGAGGGTGGATTTGCCGACATTCGGCAATCCAACAATACCACATTTGAAGCCCATTTGGTTTCTCGAATTCTTGTTTTCTTGGGTGGGTCTTAGAGCAATTCAGCGTTTCATGGAAATGCTGATTTGGAAAATTTATGGATTATTTGTCGCCGCCACCAAGCAGTTTTTTCAGCAAATCCGCCATCGGCCCTTTGCCGGGGATTTTGGGTTTGGGACCAGTCTTGTTGGCTTTATTAATATGGCTTTTCTTTTTTTCCGGTTTTGGCTGGATGGGCTGAAGGCGAAGGGCGATGCGGTTCATAAAATCTGAATCATTGCCTTGTGCCAGTAAATCGGCGTTCCTGCCAATTTCTTCCAGCAGCGGGTCCAACCAAATGTGATCTGCTTTTGCGAAGTCCCCCAAAACATGGCCGGTGACCCGGGATTTTTCGCCCGGATGATCAATGCCAATGCGCACCCGGCGGTATTCTTTGCCCACATGTGCATCGATGGAGCGAATACCATTATGTCCACCGGCACCGCCGCCGGTTTTGATACGAACCTTGCCCGAAGCCAGATCCAGTTCGTCGTAAAACACAATGATATTTTCCGGCTCTATTTTATAAAACCGCGCGACTTCGCCAACGGCACGGCCGGATTCATTCATATAGGTGGTGGGTTTGATCAGCAGGGTTTTTTTCGTTCCCAACCGGCCTTCAGCAACCAGGGCTTGAAAACGGGCTTTCCAGGGCGAAAAATCTTCATGGCGGTGAATTTCATCCACCGCCATGAAGCCAACATTGTGGCGCTGTTTTGCGTGTTTGGCGCCCGGGTTACCGAGCCCCGCGATGATAAGCATGGGTACTCCCGGATTCATCCAGATTGTTAGAAAAGTCTAGTCTTTCGACTTGTCTTTTCCTTCTTCTCCATTTTCTTCTTCGTCACGGCCTTCAGACTTCTGACCGGTGATTTCTGTTTCCGGTGTTTCCTCTTCACCTTCCTCACCTTCTTCGCCGTCTTCTTCGTCGGTGCCATCAGAACGCAGACCCGCAGGGGTGGCGATGGTGGCAATGGTGAAGTCACGGTCGGTGATGGTCGGCACCACGCCTTCGGGAAGCTCGACATCAGAAATGTTCATGGCATCACCAAGCTCAAATGTTGCCAGATCGATCTCAAAGTTTTCGGGAATAGCGGTTGCCGGGCAGTTCACTTCAACGGTGTGGCGAACCACGTTCAAAACGCCACCAACTTTAATGCCGGGGCAAATTTCGTCGTTGATAAAGTGAACAGGAATATCCACGGTAACTTCGGTTTTGGCCGATACACGCAACAGATCAATATGGATCACCTTGTCGCTCACCGGGTGTAACTGAAAGTCCTTCGGCAAAACCTGATGGGTGTCTTCGCCCACTTTGATGGACAGGATATTGGTCATGAATCCACCGGCGTGGATTTTCATTGTGATTTCCTTGGCGGGAAGCGCAATGCCGAGAGGGGGTTTTTTATCGCCGTAAATTACGGCCGGCACCATAGAATTTCTGCGCAGTTCACGTGCGGCCCCCTTGCCTACACGGTCACGCGCCTGGGCCTCGAGCTGGTTTTCATTGCTCATAAGTTGCTCCTAAGCGTTTGATAGAGGTGCCCTATGGAAGGATATTCCATCAGGCTCGATTTCAAATTTCAGGCCAGGCAGATAGGCTGGCTATCGGTACTGACCACTATGAAAAAAGAGATCGACTCGCGTTCCCTCCAGGGGTGTCGACACGGTGGCGGTGCTATAGCTTGAGTGGGGAAAGGGTGCAAGCTTTTTTGTTTGTAAGGCTCAGTACTTTCTCAGTTTCGGGCATGCACCTGAGTGTCGCCCTTTGCCAGGGCGAAGTGGTGGGGCTGGTGGTGGGCTCCCGTTGCCATGACACCAAAAAAGCCGAGGGCTTTCAGCTTTTGTAGTTCTGCCTGGTTCGAGGCTGTGACCGTTAGTGTTGCCCCGTTTTCAATTCTTGTGGTTTTTGCTTTCCATGGTGTGATGGAGGGGAGCAGGCCAACATGGGCAGGCACCATCGTTTGAATGGCCTGTTTTGTTCGGCCTGAACCCGTGACAGTGAAAGTAATGGAGGTGTCAGTAATGCTCGTTTTGGCATTGGCGCGCAAAGTCACCTCATCCATATCCACTAAATGTTCACGAAGGGCATCAATATTCACCTTGCTCCAATCCGTGTTCGGATCCTTGTTCAAGAGGGCCACAATTTCTGCGATTGTCGCAAATGCTCCCTGACCCGGTTCGGTGGGCAACACGCCGCTTTCGGTTGAACTTTCAGGAGTGTTCATCTGCCCCTGATTCATTTGTGAATGATCCATTGTACCATTGGTGGGTTTTGGACTTTTTGTTACCCCATGGGATTCCGCCAGCAGGGGGGCGCTAAACAGGCTCACCGCAAGGAAAGAAGTTGCGATTGCGGATATTTTGTATTTGGTCATGGGACGCTCCTGTTGGTTCGGTTGTTGGCCTGTTTATCAAATACTGCCCTATACGAATATGATTTGAATCATATATACTAAATTGTAATGTTGCCCTCCCCATTTCAGCTACTTCCTCAATCAGCGCTTCGAAGTCATCAATTGGATGCGGATGAAGTGATTTTTCGACAGGGCACTAAAACTCGCGGGTTGTTTTTTGTGGTTGAGGGAAAAATTGAGTTACGGCGATTTACTGAGGCCGGGCATGGGGTGCTTATTCACCGGGCCAAAAGCGGGCAGACGTTTGCTGAGGCCTCTCTGTTCAGCGATCACTATCATTGTGATGCGGTTTGCACTGCCAAAAGCCAACTGATTGAAATGGATCGGATGACGGTCCTGCAAAAATTTCAAAATGACCCGAATTTTGCCCTGGCCATCGCCAAACGGTTTGCCAGACAGAATCAGAACTACCGTCGTAAGGTTGAGATGCTGACAATCAAAAGCGCTGAAGAACGGATATATGCGGGGATATTGGACGGCCTGCTCACAGACAGCATAAGATCCTTCGCAACTGAAATCGGGCTAACCCATGAAGCGGTGTATCGGGGTTTAGCAAAATTGGTAGAAAATGGAAAACTGGTAAAAGCCGGGCGGGGGAAATTCTTTCCACCGGGCGGGGATTAATCAAACAGACTGGATACCGATTGCTCAAGCGCGGTTCTGTTTACTGCTTCGCCGATAAGGTCTGCGATGGTGATAACCCGAATATTGTGGGCGGCTTCAACGGCTGAAGTGGGCTCAATCGAATCTGTGATCACAAGTTCTTTCAGTTTTGAAGATGTAATGCGCGTAACAGCTCCGCCGGAGAGCACCCCGTGGGAAATGTAGGCGGTTACGCTGAGCGCGCCATTGGCCAGCAGGGCGTCGGCGGCGTTGCACAACGTGCCGCCCGAATCGATGATATCGTCTATTAATATGCAGTCCATGCCGGAGACGTCACCAATTACATTCATCACTTCGGACTCGCCGGGTTTGTCGCGGCGCTTATCAACAATGGCAAGTTGGGCGTTCATTCGGCGTGCCAATGCGCGGGCGCGAACAACCCCGCCAACGTCGGGGGAGACAACCATTATATTGTCTACATCGTAATTGGCTTTCAAATCACGGCTCATGACCGGCACGGCAAACAGGTTGTCGGTGGGAATATCGAAAAAGCCCTGGATTTGCCCGGCGTGCAGATCAAGGGTCAGTACCCGATCGGCCCCGGCTTCAGTTATCATATTGGCCACAAGCTTTGCGGAAATCGGGGTGCGCGGGCCGGGCTTGCGGTCCTGGCGGGCATAACCAAAGTAAGGCAGCACCGCAGTGATGCGTCTGGCAGAAGAGCGCCGTGCTGCATCAATCATTATCAACAATTCCATCAGGTTGTCATTGGCCGGGTAGGAGGTGGATTGCACGATGAACACATCCTCGCCGCGCACGTTTTCTTGAATTTCGACAAAAATCTCCTGATCGGCAAAGCGGCGAACCACACATTTGCCAAGGGGCATATCAAGATATTGGGCAATTGCCTCGCTTAAACTCCTGTTGGCGTTTCCTGAGAAGAGTTTCATGCTGGCCTGCACTCGCGATATCCGGTCACCTGCCGGAGAGGGTGTTTGTCTCTTAGCAAGTGCAATCGGCATGCGCCAAGGGGAAACATGTGGAATCGGGGGTTTTCCCCATGGGGATTGCGAAATTCGGGGTTACAGAACCAGAAAATCCAGCCCGTGTTTGGAAAGTGCTTTGGGTTTGCC
>QILU01000082.1 GCA_003233475.1 Ahrensia sp. | reverse complement strand
CTGTTTGTTCGCAGGGTCTTTAGCAGTTCTTCTTTTGGGCCGGGATTGCGCACAAATTCAATCTTCATATTTGCCGCAGGATGGCCGTTTACCGTGTCGAGTACATGGGTGGAAAGTTTTGACATATCAATTCTCTATTCGTCTTTATCTCTATTCATCATGGGTTAGCAACGCGTCCAAACGGAAGCGCGCGATTTCAGCAATTTGTGGGGTTCAAAAGCAGCCAAAATGGAGTGTTTGTCATGGCCTTTCACCGCCAGTATAAACGGAAAACCAAATCGTTTTTTATAAGTCTCATTCAGGACATGAAACCTGTCAAATTCTTCCTCATTCAGCGTGTCCAGTCCAGCACCGGCCTGCTCATTGGTGGATGAAGTCGTGAGTTCTCCAGCAAGGGCTGCTTTGCCGGCCAGATCCGGGTGAGCACAAATCAAATCCAACTGTTCCCTTGCGCTTGCAGTTGAAACTGCCCGAATCATTTGTTGCTGCAATCCGCGAATTGATTTGAACGGCCGCTCATCTATCACCCGCTCTGCCACCCAGGGAGAATGTTCGAAAACATCTTTTAAGGTGGCGACAAAATCTTCTCCTGCCAATTTATTGAGATCGCTTATGGCGGTTTTTTTCATTTGCCGCCTTCCATTCGCTGCTTCATTTTTTCGACAGCAAAGAGAACTTTTTCCGGGGTTGCAGGAGCATCAAGTTTGGCAGCTAATTGACCATTGGAAAGAGAAGAGACTGCATCGCGAATGGCCAACCAAACACAAATGGCCAGCATTAGCGGAGGTTCCCCGATTGCTTTTGAACGGAAGACCGTTTCCTCCCGTCCCGGTTGGGCTCATCGTCCAGAATCTCGACATTAAATACAGGCGGCACATCGCGGGAGCCGGGAATTTTGTAGGTCGATGGGCCAACGGTGCGTAACTTACCTTTTTCATCCCACCACAATTCTTCGCAAGTCAGCCATCCCATACCTTGAACAAATGCCCCTTCGATCTGGCCCAAATCAAGAGTTGGGTTTAGGGGTTTTCCGCAGTCTTGAACAATATCAGCCCGCAGGCAGCGGGTTTCGCCGGTCAGAGTGTCGATCACCATTTCCGCCACCGCTGCGCCGTAGGTAAAGTAAAAGAATGGGCGGCCTTTCAAAGTTTTGGTGTCCCAATGAATTTTCGGCGTGGCGTAAAACCCGGCAGCAGAAAGGGAAACCCGGTTCACCCAGCATTTTTTCGCCAATTCGCCAAATGAAAGCGATTGTTTTGCAGCGCTTACCATTCCTTGTCTGAATGAAATTTCAGATTCTTGGACTTCAAGAAATTCTGCCGCCACTTTCATCATTCGGGCCTTGATTTCACTGGCGGCGTTAAACGCGGCAGCCCCGTTTAAATCTGACCCTGCGGAGGCAGCAGTTGCCGAAGTGTTGGGAACTTTGTCGGTTGTGGTGGTGCTGATTTTTACATCTTCCAGTGGGATTCCAAACACTTCCGCAACCACCTGCGCCACTTTGGTGTAAAGCCCCTGCCCCATTTCCGTTCCACCGTGGTTCAGATAAACTGAACCGTCCTGATAGACATGCACAAGACTACCGGCCTGGTTAAGGGTGGGCAGGTTAAAAGAAATACCGAATTTGACCGGCACCATTGCCAACCCTTTTTTCAATATTTTGTTTTTGGCATTGAAGGCGTCAATTCCTGCCCGGCGCTTGTCCCATTCCGCATTTTGCAAAACCCGGTCAACCACATCGGTAATTCGATTGTCTTCGATAGGCTGGTCGTAGGGGGTTATCTCTCCGGTTTTCGGGCCATAGTAATTAACCGCACGTACCTGATTTGGGTCTAAACTTAGTTCCCGTGCAACGCGGTCAATTATCGCTTCGGTGACAAGAAGACCCTGCGGCCCTCCGAACCCGCGAAATGCAGTGTTGGAAACCGTATTGGTTTTGGCAGAAAATCCGACAAAATCCGTTGCAGGAAGATGGTAACAATTGTCAAAATGAGTGAGGGCGCGGGTGACAACCGGGCCGGTTAAATCTGCCACATGACCGGAATTTGCCAATGCATCAATTTTCAATCCGGTAAAACGACCATTGGGTTCCACTCCAATTTCGTAGTTCATGACAAAACCATGGCGCTTACCCGTGGCGGCCATATCATCATCGCGGCGCAGGCGAAAACGGCAGGGTTTGTTGGTTTTTTGGGCCGCAAGGGCCGCGATTGCAGCGATGATAGTTGCCTGGCTTTCCTTACCACCAAAGGCACCGCCCATGCGGCGAATTTGAACATTCACATCGTGGTTCTTCAAGCCAAGAGCCAAGGCCACATGAATTTGCACCTCTGTGGGGTGTTGGGTGGAAGACCATACAAGCATATCGTTTTCTTCACCGGGAATTGCGTAGGCGACCATGCCTTCAAGATAAAAATGGTCCTGCCCTCCCATCTCCACCCTGCCTGAAAACTGATGCGCAGCGTTGGCAATGGCGCTTTTGGCATCACCTGAACTCAACAATTGGGTCGGGTGGGTATGGCTGTTCTTTTTGAACGCCGCCTCCACATCGAAACACGGAGTTTGCTCTTCAAATTTCATTTCAACTAAACGGGCCGCTTGCAGCGCATGGGCGAAACTATCGGCTACCACGGCTCCAATGATCTGCCCCACATGTTCAACCTTGCCTTCAGCAAGTATTGGCTCGCCGGAAAGGATTGGAGCCGCTTCGTTTTTTCCCGGAATATCATTCTCGAACAGAATAGTTACAACCCCATCGCTGGCCTCAGCCTTGCTCGCGTCAATGGATATAATTTTACCGTTGGCGATTGGCGAAAGAATGGGAGCGATGTGCAATGTACCGGGCAAATCGGGAATATCGTCAATATCGCACATGACGACGGGCGCTGTCATGGGCGTGCCCATGGCCCACAACATCGCGGGTAATTTTTAAGTTTTTTGCCGAAGGAGAAGTCAAAGAGCCATCACCTCCACGCAATCGCCGTTCAGATCAAGCGCAAATCGTTCCAGCAGATTTGCGGCCACAAGGGCCCGATATTCAGCACTCCCCCGCATATCGCTCATGGGAGTGAATGTCTCGGTTATCGCCTGTTTGGCGGCTTTAAGGGTTTCTGCATCCAAAGAGTTTCCAATCAAAATGGCTTCCGCCTGCCCGCAACGTTTTGGAGTTGCCGCCATGCCACCGTAAGCAATTTTTGCGTCGCTAATTTTGTTCCCATTCACTTCCACCATAAACGCCCCGCACACAGTGGAAATGTCCTGATCGTAACGTTTGGAAATTTTGTAAACGCGAAATTGTTGGTTTTTGGTCGGGAGCGGAATGTGGATGGAGCGGATTACTTCGTCTTTTTGTAATGCAGATTTTCGATAGTCCAAAAAGAAGTCACTCAAGTCAATTTCCCGCTCTCCTTTGCTGTTCGCAAGGGTTAGTTTCGCGCCCAGCGCCAACAGGGCCGGCGCACCGTCGCCGATTGGACTGGCATTGCCCAAATTCCCGGCAATGGTTCCCATGGAACGAATTTGTACAGAACCGAACCGCCGCACAACTGGGCCAGTATTTTTGCAAATAAGGCAGCGCCTCGTTCCAGCTCACTGCGCCACCAAAAAACAGTTGGGGTTGGGTCAGCTCAATTTTACGAAGCTCCTGAACCTGATGGGTGTGGATGGTAACGGGCCAGCGTTCACGGGCATGGGCCACGTTCAAAGAAAGGTCTGTTCCCCCTGCCAGAAGAACGGCATCGGGATGGGAGGCACGAAGGATCAATAGTTCATCCAGGGAGTTGGGAATATAAAATTGGCTTTCCTTGGTGCCGATTTGCTTTGCCGGGGTGGTAATTTCCTCATCGGGAAGTGCAGAAAATGTTTCCTTTGCTGCCGCTTGAGCAGCTTCAACAATTGGTCGGTATCCGGTGCATCGGCACAAATTTCCTGCCAATGCGTCGTGAATTTCTTCCTCTTTCGGGTTAGCAGTTTGTGCCAGCAAACCTGCTAGGCTTGCAACTATTCCAGGTGTGCAAAATCCGCACTGGGCGGAGCCGTTTTCGGCCATTTTTTGTTGCACCACATGGCCATCCGGCCCGCTGGCGGCCAGCCCCTCGACAGTAATCAGCGCCGCTCCCTCCAACTGTCCCATTATCATGATGCACGAATTGACGGGCAGATAGTGCTCATCCCCCGCCCGTTTCACCAAAACGGAACAGGCACCACAATCTCCCTCGGCGCAGCCCTCTTTGGTGCCCCGCAATAGCGCATCGTCCCGCAGCCATTCCAATACTGTCTGATCAGGACGATCGGAGGAAGATTGAGGGCTTCCATTCAAGAAAAAACGGATTGATTTATTCATCCGCGCAGTTTGGCTTATTGTTGTTGTTCGTCAAGAGTCTAAAGCTGAATCAATTTATCATTTTGCAGGATGCTGTTTGCGCCAATGGTCGGCAATTTCACCCCTTGTGCAAACCCATGCGTCTTTGTGTGAAGTCACATGATCGAGAAATCTGGACAAAGCCAATGCGCGGCCCGGGCGACCTACAAGACGACAATGCAGGCCAATGCTCATCATTTTTGGTGCTCCAGAACGGCCTTCCTCCAGCAACAGATCAAAGCTGTCGCGCAAATAGGCGAAAAACTGATCGCCGGAATTAAACCCCTGCGGGGTGGCAAAACGCATATCATTGGCGTCCAGCGTGTAGGGGATATGCAGGTGATTTTTGCCATGGGCTTTTACCCAATAGGGCAATTCATCTGAATAAATGTCCGCCAGCCAGTCGAAACAATCCATTTCCATAGCAATATCGAGGGTATTAACTGAGGTGCGACCCTGATACAGCCCGGATGGAGGCTTGCCTGTTATCTTTTCGTGAATTCGGCAGGCCTTTTCTATGTGGGCGCGTTCTTTGTCGCGGGAATAATCCTTATAATCAATCCACTTCAGACCGTGACTTGCCAATTCCCAATTGGCTTCCAGCATCGCTTCAACAGCTTCCGGGTTTCTCTCCAATGCGCTCGCCACGCCAAAAACCGTAACGGGAAATTTGCGTGAAGTGAACATTCGCCACAGGCGCCAAAACCCGGCGCGGGAACCGTATTCATAAATCGATTCCATGTTCATGTGGCGCTGACCCGGCCATGGAGCGGCACCCACAATTTCACTCAAAAATGCTTCGCTGGCAGCATCCCCGTGCAGAATGTTATTTTCGCCACCCTCCTCAAAGTTGATGACAAATTGCACCGCAATTTTTTTACCCCCCGGCCATTTTGCATCTGGTGGATTGCGGCCATAGCCAATCATATCTCTTGGATATGGTGCAGGAAATTCATTTCTCATGCGCATCCCTCATAACCCAGCCAGCCATCCTGCTCAATGCGAAGGCGGTAAAGCGGCGTATTCTTATTCACCGCAACATCGCTGGTTGTTATCAAACTGCCCTTGGAAATATCGTTCAATACTTTTCCCCTGTTTAGCAACCCCACGGGAATTGCTTTCAACTCCCGTGCCTCATCAGCCCGCATGGCCCATGACCGATAGGAAGTCTCGCCAATAAAGTCGAGAGCATCGCCTGCTTTCAAATCCTTCTTTGTCAGGGCACAAACTTCAGCCACCGGACGGGAAAGAGGTTTCATGTCACTGGTTCCGTACAACACGGCACGGGCCGCAGAAAGCGGAACTTCAAGACTGGTTAAATGGTAGGGACGGTAGAATGTGTAATACGGGCCTTCGCCTAAATGAAGATCATTCAGTCGTTCGCGAACGCGAGGATGAGCCATATCGGCAACAACAAAAATTCCCGGGGCCACGCCTTTTCCGACAGTGAAATCTACGCAGCCCTTTTTGGACAGGATTCCACCATCCTCAACGGGGCACAGAACATTTTGCAATTCTTCCAACGCACAATCAGGCCCGTGCATTCCGGGAATATCCGGCGTTAGCCCGGTGGCATTGGCGATACAGCACATCTCAACCATGGTTTTGGAGCCATCGACAAATTCCACCAGCATTCGCGGGTTCATATTGCGCCGTTCAGCTTCAACGCGATAATCATCCGGCACCGCATCAATGTTAAAAGCGTTGTTCTTGCCCTTACCCGCGGCCACCACCGGGTATCCCATCGCTGTTACCCAATCGTAGAGTTCCATGACCGAGCTAGGTTCATCGCCAGCGCCCACGGTGTAAACCAGACCTTTTTGCGCGGCCTTTTCCTGCAAAATACCGCCCACCGTCACGTCAGCCTCAACATTCATCATCACCAGATGTTTGCCTGCCTCCAGTGTAGCGAGGCCCAATTCAGCCCCTGCTTCGGGAACGCCGGTTGCGTCAATAACCACATCAACAAGATCATGGCTCAAAGCTTCATGAGCATCTTGAACAATCGGGATACCCCCCGCTTCGATTGTCTTGTGAATTGCGCTGGCGGTTTCGCAAACCACCCCCGTATCATCATCATAGCCGGCTATTTTCATTGCCGGCCTCGCGCTTTTCAAGCGGCGGTCGACGATGGACGCAATTTCGACCCCCCGCATTTGGCGAATGGCGGTAACAAGATCGGTTCCCATTTCACCAGCCCCAATAATGCACACCCGAACCGGCTTTCCCTCTTCGTCGCGTTTGGCAAGATCGGCGGCGAGGCCGGTAGCGGAAAGGAGAGGCCTGTCCGGTAGTCTTGTTTCACTCATGGGAATATTTGCTTTTGATCATATCTGTTTTCAAACTAGCAGAAACATAAATGCCGCGCCGTTTTATTTTCGATTTATAAACATGCAGTTCGTATTGACTTGAGCTGTTGCTCCTAGAACAATCGGCTCGATTATTTGATGAAGTAAAAGCAGTTGCAAAATGGCTGGCCCTAAATTTAGAACCGAATTTGACCCGCAATACGGGGAAGCTGTTGAGATGGTTCCGGGGCTTTCCCGCATCACATGTAACAATCCGTCGCCGTTTACATTTCACGGAACAAATACTTATCTGTTAGGAGTTGATCGCGTGGCGGTGATTGATCCCGGCCCTGCTGACGACGACCATCTTGAAGCAATTATCCAAGCCATAGGCGGGCGGAATGTCAGCCATATCCTTGTCACCCATACCCACGTCGACCACTCCCCGCTGGCCCGGCCACTGGCTGAAAAAACGGGAGCGAAGATCTTTGCCGAAGGTCGGCATCGCCCTTCCCGTCCGCTCAACACTGGCGAAATCAATTTTTTAGATGCCAGCGGTGATCTGGAATTTGAACCGGATATCTACTTAAACCACGGGGATATTATTGAAGGGGATGGCTGGGGGTTAAATTCAATTTTCACCCCTGGGCATACAGCCAATCATATGGCTTTTGGCTGGATTGGTACTGACTATTTGTTCCCCGGTGATCATGTAATGGCATGGGCAACAAGCATTGTCGCGCCGCCGGATGGCGCCATGGTTGATTATATGGAATCCCTCAACACCCTTTTGGCCCAACCCCAACAGATATATTTTCCGGGGCACGGGGGGCGTCTGGAAAAAGCCCACAAATTTGTTCGCGCCTTGCGCACCCATCGCAAAATGCGAGAGCGGGCTATCCTTGAACAAGTACAAAAGGGGCGTGAAACAATCCCGGACATGGTCGCCGTTATTTACCGCACCACCGACAAGAAACTACACGGGGCAGCCGGGCTCTCAGTATTGGCCCATTTAGAAGACCTTGTCGCACGCGGAGTGGTGAAAACAAAGGGAGCGGCGTCTATTGATGGAAAATTTACCGCCGCCTAGAGTCGTTCAGCGTTTTATGGAAACGCTGAACGACTCTAGGACTTTGTTTTTACGCGGTTCCTTATCCTTTTGATGGTACCATCAAAAGGGGAACGGCTCTAAGAACCCTGGCTAAGACCTTGAAGAGCTGCGTCTAAATCGTTCATGAATTGCAGAACACGTTCGGCATTCGAACCTAAATCATGGGGGCCCCAGCGTGAAACCGAACGCATGTCCACCAGTGTTCCATCTTCTTCTTCCACCAAACGAATGACCACATCACTTTCAAATCCAAACAAAAAAGATGTTGCAACCGCTTCCACATATCGTTCCTCCTCTTCCCCGTTCTCTTCAGTTTCTGCCCGCCCGGTGGGAGCGACCTGGATAGTTTCAAAGGTAAGTTGCTCTGGGTCTTCCTCAAGCTTTTGATTTGAAACGGGTCGTTTCATAGGCAGCGGAATCCGTAGCGGTCTTCCGCTTGAATCGGCAACCGGTTTTGCCACCAAACCAGAACCTTCCTCGTCTATTGGTGCGCTTCCCTGCTCAGTGTTCGCAGTAAGAATAGTCCAGCCCCGCTCTCCAACCAGTGCCACTACTTCTTTGAAAATACGTGCGATTCCAAGCGGGTATCGTCGTGCAGCAACCCTTGGGTAGGAGCGCAATTGCATGACATTGGTAACCGTTGTCGGATCAAGAACCGGGTTCATGCCACTCGTGCGATCATCCAAAACCGAATCAAACGCCGGCGGTTCATCTAAATCCGTCGAAATGTCGTATATTGGAGGAAGTAAAAATGCTTTTGCCCCTTGATAAATAAACGGCAACAACAAGAGCAGCGCCAGCGCCATGCCCCGGGCAGAATTCAACCCGGCCTCATGGCCATAATTCCACAATTCATAAAACCCTCGTGCGCCTGTTATGAGAGACGCGATCAGTATCATCACCCCCAGACCCAACAACCAGAAAGTGGTAATTGTATCGACCGCCCCAAACCGGTGACCCAGTATGACGATTATTAAATAGGGTACAGCAAACCCGGCCAGACGTTGGCACCAGTTGGCTGCAGAAGAACGATGTCGTTCAACCCGTATCAATCTCGCAACATAACTCGCCATATTTTTTAACCGTGTTTCTTAAAAACTGTTTCGGACTTTACGCGGTTGGTAGTTTGTAATCCGCAAATTGTTCCCGCAGTTCCATTTTCTGAATTTTGCCGGTAGCAGTATGGGGAATTTCATCAACAAACGCCACATCGTCTGGCATCCACCATTTAGCAATTTTCCCCTCCATAAATTTCAGAACCTCCTGGACAGTTGGGTTTTTGCCTTCTTTTTTAATACAAATCAGCAAGGGGCGTTCATCCCATTTGGGATGTTTGATGCCTATTACCGCCGCCTCTTGAATATCGGGGTGACCAACAGCAATATTTTCCAGATCAATGGTGGAAATCCATTCCCCGCCTGATTTAATCACGTCTTTTGCCCGGTCAGTAATTTGCATATAGCCGTTTTCATTAATGTGGGCCACGTCGCCCGTGTCAAACCAGTTATCCCCGTCGAATTGCTCTGCTCCGTCACCGCCATAGTAAGCTTTGGCAACAGCCGGGCCACGTACTTTCAGTTTGCCGAAGGACTTTCCATCCCAGGGACGCTCGACATTATCATCGTCGGTAATTTTCATCTCCACCCCGAACGGTGCATAACCCTGCTTTTCTTGTATATCCAGGCGGGTATCGCCCTTCAGTGCGCTGTATTCCGGTTTGAGTGAGCCCAATGTTCCCAACGGACTCATTTCTGTCATTCCCCAAGCATGGACCACATCGACATCATATACATCCTGGAATTTTTGCGTCATGGCGCGCGGGCATGCGGCACCTCCGATCACAACTCGCTTGAGATGGGGCAGCTTTTTCCCGGTCTCTTCAAGATAATCCAGCAACATGAGCCAGACGGTTGGCACCGCCGCTGTGAAGGTCACTTTTTCAGTGTCCAGAAGTTCATAGATCGATGCGCCGTCCATCTTCCCGCCCGGATTTACAATAGTGGCGCCCACCATGGGAGCCGCATGGGCAATTCCCCAAGCATTGGCGTGGAACATGGGAACAACGGGCATAATGATTTCATTTGAGGCCAGACCCAGGGCATCCGGCATGCTGGCTATCAAAGCATGCAACAAATTTGAGCGATGGGAATAAAGCACCCCTTTGGGGTCTCCCGTTGTGCCCGATGTGTAACACATGCCGCAGGCAGTATTTTCCTCAAAGGTTTTCCACTCAAATTCTCCATCACCCGCCATGATCCACTCTTCATAACAGACCAGATCGAGTTTACTTTCTTTTGGCATGTGCTCGCGGTCGGTGAGAACTATTATCTTTTTCAGCGAGGAAACTTCCGCTGCAATCGCTTCGATAATGGGCAGGAAAGTGAGGTCGACAAAAATGGCTTTATCTTCCGCATGATTCATTATCCAGGCGATCTGTTGAGGAAACAGGCGCGGGTTCAAAGTGTGATAGATGGCTCCAATTCCCATAATACCATACCAGCATTCCATATGACGGGCGGTGTTCCAGCCCAAAGTGGCAATGCGGTCTCCAAGCTTATATCCTTCTGCTTCCAGAGCTTGTGCCACTCGCTTCGAGCGCTTATGGATCTGTTCATAGGTGGTGCGGGTTATGGGGCCTTCAATCGAGCGGGTGATAACCTCCCGCTTGCCGTGTTGTGCAGCAGCATAGTCGATAATTTTGTGGCACAGCAGTGGCCATTCCTGCATTAATCCTAGCATAGTATTCTCCCATTCTGGTGCCATTATTGGGGGAGAATTGGGTTGGCGTAAAGAGGCGATATTAGCAAAATTAGACTTGCGACAAATGTGCGAATCCGCCACCGTTCGCAAACTAAAACTATTGCGGAGAATTTCCATGACCAAGCCTTTGTCAAACCTCCAGGTTCGTGATCTTGATGCGGTTCTTCACCCTTATGCCGCGCTTCATAAACTTCGGGAAATTGGCCCAACGATTATTTCCAGCGGAGAAGGAGTCTTCATTCGCGATACCCAGGGCAAAGAATATATCGAGGGCATGGCCGGGCTTTGGTGCACCGGACTTGGTTTTGGCAATGAGGAAATGATTGAGGCCAGTGATCGGCAAATGCGTTCCCTGCCCTATTACCATCAATTTGGTCCGCGCGGTACAGAACCTGCGATTGAGCTTGCTGAAAAGCTGAAAGAATTATCGCCGGTTCCAATGTCGAAAGTGTTTTTTACGTCCAGCGGCTCCGAAGCCAATGACACCCAAGTGAAGCTTGCATGGTACTACAACAACGCACTGGGGCGACCGAAGAAGAAAAAGATCATTTCCCGGATGAAAGCCTATCATGGGGTGACGTTGATGGCGGCATCATTGACCGGGTTGCCCAACAATCACCGGGACTTTGACCTTCCTTTTGATGGTATTTTGCATACTGATTGCCCCCATCATTATCGTTTTGGACTGGATGGAGAGAGTGAAGCAGAGTTCACCGTGCGCATGGCAAAATCGCTGGAAGAGTTGATTGAGCGGGAAGGCGGGGATACGATTGCTGCAATGATTGCAGAACCGGTGATGGGGGCTGGCGGGGTTATTGTCCCACCCGCAGGATATTTTGAAGCTATTCAAGCCATTCTAACACAGCATGATATTATGCTGATTGCTGACGAGGTAATTACCGGATTTGGCAGAACGGGCCACTGGTTTGGCGCGACAACCCACAATATGGTGCCGGATACAATTTCTGTCGCGAAACAACTGACCTCAGCCTATGCACCTCTTGGCGCGGTAATGGTTCCTGAATTTATGATGGAAGCGCTGGAAGCGCAGTCTGCGAAAATCGGCATATTTGGCCACGGTTACACATACGGCGGGCATCCCCTGGGTTGTGCTCTTGGGGCCAGCATGGACGTGTGCGGAATGGTTCAGGCGCTCACTCCTGTTCTGGAAAAACGACTGGCTAAATTGGCCGACCATCCTTTGGTGGGTGAAGTGCGCAATTCCGGCCTGATGGCCGGGGTGGAAATTGTCGCTGATAAAGCCAGTAAGCGCTCCTTTGATCCCTCCCAGGGGGTCGGCCCCCAATGCGCGAATTTCTGCCAGAACCACGGGCTTATTTTACGTGCAATCGGTGACACTATGTCCATATGCCCGCCGATGATCATCACGCAAGAGGAGGATCGGCTGGAACTGGCCTTGGATGAAACCGAAGGCTGGGTGAATAAGGAGGGGTTACGCTCGCCTTAAAGAAAAATTGGTCGGATATAATTCAACCCAATTCAGCTTTCCAGCTTAATAGGAGCGCCATATCCCCTTCGGGTTTCGGCACGACAATTTCCTGTTCGCCTTCAAACACCATGCCACTGCCGCCATCAATTGTAATAATTTCCCCTGCCTTCAATACTAAGTTCATGCTGCTACAATTCTGATTAGCCATATCAATTTTTAATGACATGGCTGCCGTTATGCAGGGTTTTCCCATGCCGCGCGCGACAACGGCTGCGTGACTGGTCATTCCACCCCTTGTGGTCAAAATTCC
>QILU01000114.1 GCA_003233475.1 Ahrensia sp. | reverse complement strand
GCAAGCGCGGTTCTTGATCCCGAAGTGCCCTGCGTCACCGTTGCTGATTTGGGCATTTTGCGGTCTATCGAGATGGACGGAGGCGTGGCCGTTGCAAAAGTTACCCCTACCTATTCCGGTTGCCCGGCGGTGCTGGCCATTGAACTGGCGATTGAAACCGCGCTGCTTGAAGCGGGTTTTGAAGCACGGGTTGAACGGGTGATGAGCCCGCCCTGGACCACCGATTGGATTTCCAAAGAAGGCCGGGAAAAATTGCGCGCCTATGGAATTGCACCGCCTGCCAAAAGCAGCACGTCTAAACTCTCCTTGTTTGGCGAGACAAGCGTGGAGTGCCCGCGCTGCGGGAGTGGGAACACGGATAAAATTTCTGAATTCGGCTCCACCGCCTGCAAAGCCCAATACCAATGTCGGGACTGCGCGGAGCCCTTTGATTATTTTAAGTGCATTTGAACATGGGCAAACAAGAATTCTTCGGCTTAAAAATTTCTGCCATTCGCCCCCAAACTAAGGACGGTGTAGCGATTAGTTTTGAGATTCCTGAACCTTTGAAAACAACCTTTTCATTTATTCCCGGGCAATATCTTACCCTTCGTGCCAGCGTAAATGACGAAGACATCAGGCGCGCCTATTCAATTTGCTCCGCCGTTCAAGAAGGTGATTTGGAAGTGGGAATAAAACAGGTTGAGGGCGGGGCATTTTCCAACCATGCCATGACCTTGAATGTGGGGGATGAGGTTCAAATCATGCCGCCTCAGGGGAGATTTACCGCTGAGCCCGGTGGAACCCATAACTATCTGTTGCTGGCGGCGGGGTCAGGGATTACCCCGTGCCTTTCCATTCTCAAATCCGTATTGCGAGGAGAGCCGGACAGCACCGCTACTTTAATTTATGGAAACAGAAACACGGAATCGATGATGTTTCGCGATGACATTAACAATCTAAAAGACCGCTTTACAAACAGGTTTCAACTCATCCATGTGATGAGCCTTGAGCGTCAGGACCTGGAATTTTTGAACGGTCGGGTGGGTGGCGAAACGCTGGAAGCGCTTTCAAAGAAAAACATCATCTCACCATCCACCTACGACGCCGCATATATTTGCGGGCCTCAATCGATGATTAAGGACACAAGTCTTGCCCTGCAAAAATTGGGTATGGAAAAGAACTCAATTAAATTTGAATTGTTCACCACAGATAATGCGCCCATTCCTATTCGAACAAAACCCTCCGCACCCAACAAGGGTGCACGGGTGACTATCATTCTCGATGGCAGCGAAAAGAGCGTTGTGGTTGATGGGGGTATGGATACGATCTTGAGTGCGGCGCAAAGGGCCGGGCTTGATATACCGTTTTCCTGTGCCAGGGGAATGTGTTGTACCTGCCGGTGCAGGGTGGTTGAGGGGGAAGGGAAAATGGATGTGAATTATTCATTGCAGGATTGGGAAATTGAGGCCGGATTTACGCTGGCCTGCCAAACCCGCCCGAAAAGCGCTAAAATGACTCTGGATTTTGACGCGAGTTAGGGTTGGTGAATATCACTCCATACCCCGTCATCCTCGAACGCGCTTACGCGCTTCGGGGATCCATAATGTTTAATACCGCTTCTGGATTCCCGAAGTTTGCCTTCAGCAAATTCGAGAATGACGGACGTGGGCGACAGTATTCCTAACCCCCTAAACGCGGGTTTCCTCAATAATGGCTTGCGCGCCTTTTGCGATCATGACCAGTCCCACATTTCGCCCCAGCTCCTTTGGGAATTCCGAAGGCCCCTCCTGCACATGGTGGATAATTTTGTTCCCATCAATTGACATGACCGCCGCTCGGATCGTCATGACCTCCCCGTGAAATGTGGCGTGCGCCGCAATTGGTGAGTTGCAATGGCCATCCAGAACCCACAAAATTTCCCGCTCCGCTTCAGCGCAGGCGCGGGAATTTGCATCGTCTATCCGCGATAAATATTCCCGTGTTGTCCAGTCATTGGCGGCACATTCGACTGCAATAATGCCCTGCCCGACTGCGGGCAACATTTCTTCAATTGTGAATATATGAGATGCTCTCTCCCCCAGACCAACACGGCTCAGGCCGGATGTGGCGAGTATAATCGCGTCCGCCGGTCCGGTATCAGATCCATCGCTCATTTTTTGTGGAATGCTATTATCCAGCTTTTCAACCCTGGTATCGGCGGCTCCACGAAAATGAATCACTTCTATATTCGGGAACAGCTGTTTGATAAACGCCGCGCGGCGAACAGAATTTGTGCCGACTTTATACCCATTGCCGTCATTTTTATTGAGCTTATTCATCGAGATATCAGGATGAAGCACCAGCGCATCGGTGGGATCGGCCCGTTTGAGATAAGCGCCGATCACCAGCCCGGGGGTTTCTTCATTCCCCGGCATATCTTTTAACGAATGCATGGCGCATTGGCTGCGGCCTGCCACCACGTCTGCCCGAATTTCCGCAACAAACGCCCCGCCCTTGCCACCGTGGCGATCAAGACGGCTGATCTGGTCGCGGTCTCCGCGGGGGTTGTTTTCCGCCAGTTCCACTTGCAAATCGGGAACCTTGTTTATCAGCAGTTGGGAAACCAGTTCCGTTTGTGCCAGAGCCATCTTGCTTTTGCGGGTGGCTATTAAAAATTTACTCACTCATAATCTCCGCAAAACCATGTCGGCATCATTTGGCCAGATTGCAGGCGTTGCACTCGCCACGCAGCTCTATGGTCGTTTTGTTCAGCTGGAACCCATCTGAACGGGCCCAAGCCTTAACATGACGCGCAAGTTTTGCATCGGTAAATTCTGAAACTTTCCCGCAATTTTCACAGATCGCAAAAATCGCTGCGGTGTTGGTTTCACAGCATTCATGCTTGCAAGCCACAAAGGCATTGAGACTTTCGAGTTTATGCACAAGCCCTTTTTCCACCAGTTTTTCCAACGCCCGATAAATTTGAAGCGGAGCGCGAAGCCCCTCGTCTCGCAATCCATCTAACAAGCCATAAGCGGAAAGCGGGGCGGATGCTTCGTTCAATTTACCAAACACCATTTTCTGGTTCTTTGTCAGTTCATGCTCGATCATGGTCTCACCCGTTTGTGTTTCCTACTAAAGCCAATTATGGACACCAAAATAAATAAGCCAAATGCCGCCAATACTATTGAAGGCCCGGACGGCGTGTTCCACGTGAGCGAGCCAAACAGACCCGCTACCACGCTCATAACACCAACGGCCATGGACAGGAAAGCCATGTGCTCCGGCCCGGTGGCCATTCCACGGGCGGTGGCGGCGGGGATGATCAACAGTGCGGTTATCAACAACACTCCAACGAGCTTCATCGAAATTGCGATCACCACCGCCATGAGCAGCATAAAGACCAAGTTTACCGCATCGGTATTTATTCCTTCAGCTTTGGCTAATTCAACATCAACGGTCGCAGCAAAAAGAGAACGCCAAATGAATGCGAGGGACAACAGCAAAAAGGCGCCGCTTGAATAAATCACGGCAATATCAGTTTTTGAAACCGCCAGAATATCACCAAACAAGAATCCCATTAAATCGACCCTCACCCAGCTCATAAATGCCAGGGCCACCAGGCCAAGGGCCAATGAAGTGTGGGACAACATGCCCAAGATCGCATCGGAAGTTAGAGCTTTTTGGCGTTGCATCACCACCAGAAGAAGCGAAACAACAACGGCAACAATGAAAACCGACACCATAATGTTCAGTTGGAAAAGAAACGCCAGCGCAACACCCAGCAGCGCCGAATGGGCGAGGGTGTCACCAAAATAGGCAAGCCTGCGCCATACAATAAAACACCCAAACGGCCCGGCGATTAACGCAATAGCACGGGTAAAAAAATCATCTAACATAATTATGGCCCCGATTCAGGTTTATGATGATGCCCGTCATCCGGGTGGCAATGGTCGGTTATGGTACCATCGGCGTGACGCACCGTGCCATCGGCCAGATGTTCGTGATCATGGTCGTGGTCATAAACAGCAAGTGTTCCAGCTGCCCGGTTTCCAAACAATTGGCGGTATTCCTCATGTTCAGAAACCACCCGGGGCGGCCCCTGACAGCACACGTGGCCGTTCAAACAAATCACCTTATCGGTTGCCGCCATGACAAAATGCAAGTCGTGGGAGATGAGTAAAATTCCGCAATTCAACTCATCACGTATGGTCGAGATCAATTTATGAAGGGCAATTTCCCCGCCCACATCGACCCCCTGAACCGGCTCATCAAGAACCAAAAGATCGGGTTTTCGGGCGATTGCACGGGCTAACAATACCCGTTGAAATTCTCCGCCGGAGAGTTGTTGAACATTTGAGTATTTCAGATGCGGAACACCGGTTCGCGCCAATGCGTTATCAATATCTAACTTCGCCGAATTGCCGGTTAAACCCATGAGACGCTCAACACTCAAGGGGAGTGTCCAATCCAGAGAAAGCTTTTGCGGCACATATCCGATAGTCGGAGAGCCGTGGAAATTGACGCTCCCTTCGTCGGGTTTTAGAACGCCAAGCAGCATTTTTGCCGTTGTGGATTTGCCGGAACCGTTGGGGCCAATGAGGGTAACAATTTCCCCCATCGAAATATCGAAACTGACACCGCGAACCAGCCATTTCCCGTTGGAATGGACGCCTGCATCTTTTAGTTCCGCCAGAGTTTTATTTTTTTCCAACATAGTTTCAACCGATCAGGCTTGCCGCAAGGTTGTTTATGTTATATCATTACATTTGCTCCAATTGTCAAATTGCTAGGTAAAAAGTGCTTCGGGTTTTTGTATCGCTGTTCATGGTTTGCGCCTTTTTCGTCATGCCAGCAGCAGCTGAAATAAAAGTGGTTGTTTCCATAAAACCACTTCATTCGCTGGTGGCTGCGGTAATGAAAGGGGTGGGCGAACCGGCTTTATTGCTGTCAGCCAACACCTCCCCTCACGATGCCAATCTGAAACCCTCTAGCGCTAAAATGTTGCAAAATGCTGATTTGGTTTTTTGGGTAGGCGGGGAGTTGGAAACTTTCCTCGAAAAAGCTCTAAGCACAATTTCAGTGAACACGGACGTTACTTCAGTTCTTGAACTCAAGGGACTAAATTTTCCGCCATCCCGCCCCGACTCCAAAAACCCCCATATCTGGCTGGACACGCAAAATGCGCTGATTATTCTTCAAGCGGTGGAAAAAAAACTGATTGAGTTTGACCCGGCGAATGCAAACAAATACCGGGCTAACAGATTGGAAATGGCGGATCGGGTTCTTCAACTGGAACGGGAGATTGATCAGCAGTTGAGACCAGTGCGCAACTCGGCTTTTCTCACATTCCATGATGCGTTCAGGCATTTTGAAAATCGATTTTCTTTGCTTCGCGGCTCAACCATTACCAGCAATCCTGAAGTCAAACCTGGTGCCGGGCGTATTTATGAGTTGCAAAAAATCATTCGCGATAAGAATATCAAATGCATATTTTCCGAGCCGCAATTTGACAAAAGGATTGTTGATTTGCTGCGGGAAAAAACCCGGGCCAATACAGCGAGCCTTGATCCACTGGGCAATTCCCTTGATTCAGGAATTGAGCTCTATCCCACGCTACTGCGTAAAATTGCGACCGGGTTCACCAACTGTCTTTCACTCAAGTAACCGCCGCCCGCTTAAAATATTTCGGCTGGTCCCAGGCGTTTGATTTCATCACCGCTTCAATAATCGCAGCTGCTAATTTTACATCATCAATATCAATATAAAGCGGCGTGAAACCAAAACGCATTATATTTGGTGCTCGAAAATCGCCAATCACCCCACGCTCGATTATTGCCTGCATGGCGGCATATCCATTTTCAAATCGAAATGAAACCTGCGACCCGCGAACGGCCGGATCCCGCGGGCTGGCAAGTTCCAACATGGGGCAACGGGTTTCAATTTCAGCGATAAAAAAATCGGAAAGCTCATTTGCGCGCGCCCGCACATCTTTCATCTCAACCCCGTCCCAAATATCGAGCGAGGCCTCAAGTGCGGCAAACTGAATGATGGGGGGCGTTCCCACCCGGAACCGGTCAATCCCATCACCAGCCCTGTATTCTAAATCAAAGTCAAAAGGTGCCGCATGTCCGAGCCATCCGGAAAGTGCAGGCCTGGCCTTTTCCGCATGGTCCCGGCGGACGTAAATAAACGCGGGGGAACCCGGCCCACCATTCAGATATTTATAGGTGCACCCCACGGCAAAATCAGCATTGCACCCGGTAAGATCAACCGGCACCGCACCGGCGGAATGGGCGAGATCCCATATCACCATTGCTCCCGCTGCATGGGCTTTTTTTGTGAGTTCCTGCATATTGTGCATACGGCCGGATTTATAATCGACATGGGTCAACATCAAAACAGCGACGGTTTCATCAATTGCGTCTGCAACTTGCTCAGGTTCCACCAATTTCAAACTGTGGCCCTGTTGCAGTGAAGCAATCAGGCCCTGTGCCATATATAAATCTGTGGGGAAATTGCCATTGTCTGAGAGAATAACCTTCCGTTCCGGGCGCATTTCGAGGGCGGAGGCAAGAGCCTGGTAGACTTTTATCGAAAGGGTGTCCCCCATAATAACCGTGTCATTTTCTGCACCAATCAGCCGGGCTATCCGATCACCAATACGGCGTGATTTTTCCATCCACCCTGCCCGGTTCCAACCCTGAATTGCCATTTCGCCCCACTCGTTTTCAAGCATTCGCTTAACATTGTCCGGGGCCGCCTTCGGCAGGGGGCCAAGGGAGTTCCCATCCAGATAAATTGTACCAGGCGGAAGGCGAAACTTCGATTTGGTTTCTGAAAAGTCGGTCAATTCAGTTCCCTGTTACCGGTGATTGGTGAAGTTGATTTGCCTGAAAATGTGCCTGCTTGAATGATTTTGGTCAACGGGAATCTTATTTGGAAATCAGTATAAAATTCCCTTGTCATGGAGCAAGAATTCATGCCAGCTATCGGCTAAAATATTCTAAGCCACGCCAGAGATCAGCCATGCCGGAATCGGGAAAAAATGACGGATCATTCGCCCAATGAAAGGGGTGACTTTTCCCTTGGCCATTGGCCAAACGTTCATTTGGGCAGCGAGTTTTTATTTGCTGCCCGCGCTGCTTCTTGTGCTTGAGCGGGATACGGATTGGAGCAAAGGTCAAATTACCGGCGCGCTTACTGCGGCATTGCTGGTTTCGGCGGTAAGCGCACCGTTTGTCGGGAGGGGAATTGATCTGGGATATGGGCGCATAATAATGTGCGGGAGCATGGTTTTCTCATCCCTCGTATTGGTGATGTTTTCATACTCGGAAAGCCTGGTGACGTTTTATTTTAGTTGGTTAATGATGGGCCTTTGTATGGCGGGAATGCTGTATGAACCGTGTTTCGCGCTTATAACCCGTCATTTCGCTGCAAATGCGCGCTCTGTCATCACCCATATCACACTGGTTGCAGGGTTCGCAGGCACGCTTTCATTTCCCATATCCAACTTTCTCTCCGCGGAGTTCAATTGGCAAACTGCGGTTCGGTTCTTCGCCTTCACTTCCCTGTTTATTGCTTTTCCATTGAGTTGGATGAGTTTACGAAAATTGGAAGCTACCCTACCAGTGGAAGCGGCCAAGTCGATGCCAAAAAAAGCCAATAATTTCAAAAACCGACGCCTGTTTTGGTGCCTCACTCTTGCTTTTACAATTGGCAGTCTTAACCACGGAATGCTCATCGCCCATTTGCTTCCTTTGTTGGCAGAACGAGGGTTGGAGCAAAGTCTCGCTGTTATGGCAGCGATGGTTATTGGCCCCATGCAGGTGGTGGGCCGTTTTGTGTTCATGCGGTTTGAACACCGCACCCCTTCAACAACAACCGCCTTCATATGCATGGGCGGAATGGCGATTTCTGCAATATTATTGTGGTCTGCCAACGCGAGCCTGCCGTTAATATTTTTTGCAACGGCGCTTCAGGGATCAACCTGGGGGTTGGTAAGCATTACCAAACCAGCAATCACGCGGGAAATGCTGGGGCAGGATAATTTTGGCGCCATATCAGGCAAAATGGCGGGAATATACACTTTTGGTGTGGCCTTCGCCCCGGCGCTCGGTTCCCTGCTTTGGCAGACAGGGGGGTATGATTTAATGCTGATTACCGGATTTGGTTTTTCAATTCTTGGGCTGATATTGCTCAAGCTGGCCTTTGGATTCAAAAATTTTATTTGATATGTTGCCACCAACATTGTTTGCCTGTCTGTTTTCATTATAATATCCTCTTTGATATTCAAAGCTTTCCAGGCAAATTCACCAACCGGGATTCTCTTCATAAATGACCAGGCACGTAAACGTCTTTATTATTGGTGGCGGAATTAATGGGGTGGGAATTGCGCGGGATGCGGCGGGGCGTGGATATTCGGTTGCGCTTTGCGAAAAAAACGATCTGGCGAGCGGTACTTCCAGCATTTCCAGTAAACTGATTCACGGCGGGCTTCGTTATCTCGAACATTTTGAATTCATGCTGGTGCGCAAAGCGCTAAACGAGCGGGAAATTCTGTGGGCCGCAGCACCTCATATTGTGCACCCGATGCGGTTTATTCTGCCCCATCACAACGATCTTCGCCCGGCGTGGTTGTTACGGTTTGGCTTGTTAATATACGACTATATTGGTGGAAGAAATCTTCTTCCGGCCACCAAAACCGTCGATCTGGCAAGCGGCAAGTTTGGCGAACCGCTAAAGGCCTTGTTCAAGAAAGGCTTTCAATATTCCGATTGTCAGGTGGACGATGCTCGTCTGGTTGTTCTCACCGCCATGGATGCTGAGGAAAAAGGCGCGGAAATTTCGGTTCGCACTGAGTGTATTTCTGCGCGACGAAACAACGACAAGTGGGAAATTGAAACCCGACACAAGGGTACAGGGGCGGGCACAGGGAAAGTTACGAAATATACTGCGGATCTCGTTGTAAATGCCGCCGGCCCGTGGGTGGATCACGTGTTGGGTTCTGCCTTCGGACAGAACGATTCAAAAAATGTTCGAATGGTGCAGGGCTCTCATATCGTCATGCCAAAAATGTATGACCATGATAATTGTTACATTTTTCAAAACGCCGACGAGCGCATCATATTTGCCATTCCCTATACGCAAAGCACAACTTTGATCGGTACCACTGACAAGGATTATGAGGGCGACCCGGCGGACGCAAAAATTTCCAACGAAGAAATTGATTACCTTTGCGATGCGGCATCGGAATATTTTGAAAAGCCCGTTTTGAAGAAAGATATCGTCTGGACCTATTCCGGTGTCCGCCCGCTTTACGATGATGGAGCAACGGCAGCCCAGGAAGCCACGCGGGATTATGTTTTCAAGAAAGACGGAGGAGGCAAAGGCAAACCGCCGTTGCTGAATGTATTTGGCGGAAAAATAACCACCTATCGGATTCTGTCAGAAAAAATGATGGATGAGATTGAAGAAGAACTGGGCAGGAAAGGTCGCCCGTGGACATCAAAAGCACCCCTGCCCGGGGGAAATTTTCCGACAACCGGATTTGAAGACCTGATCATAAAAACGATGTTAAAATACGGGTTTTTGGAACCGGATCAAGCTGAACGGTTGTGCCACGCTTACGGGACAAGATGCACGATGGTGCTTGGCGAAGCCACTTCCTCCGATCAATTGGGAATAGATTTTGGAGCGGGGCTTCGTGAAGTTGAGGTGCAGTATTTGATGACCAATGAGTGGGCGCAAACGGCGGATGATGTGGTTTGGCGGCGCAGCAAACTGGGGTTGGTGATGAGTAAGAAACAAATAGCGGCGCTGGATAAATGGATGAAAGCCCAGAGTTAGTACCCAATCGCGCAACCATCTTTGCGCGGGTCGCTGCCGCCGGTTAATACACCTGTATCCCAGTCAATAACAATCGCCTGAGAACCGCCAATCGGGCGTGTTGCCCGCTCGATTTTATGGCCCATATTGCGCAATTCATTCACCACCTTGTCCGGTACGGCGGCTTCAATTTCCACATCACCCGTAAAGGGATCAACCATCCAGCGCGGGGCATCCTGAGCTTCCTGCACATCCATCCCGTAGTCAAACATTCGGGTTAAAAACTGCATATGGCCCATGGCCTGATACTCGCCGCCCATCACCCCAAAACTCATGGTAATCCTGCCATCACGCTCCACCATTCCGGGAATAATTGTATGCAGCGGGCGCTTGTTCGGAGCTATGCAATTGGGGTGGCCTTGTTCCAGCACAAAACCCTGCCCGCGATTGGTTAGTACGATGTTGTGTTTAGGGGTGGTGATACCACTGCCCCAGCCCCAAAACATGGTGTTGATGAACGAACAGGAATTGCGGTCCTTATCGACAACGGAAATGTAAACCGTGTCGTGATGGGGGTTCAGTTTGACGGCATCTTCAGGGTGGCGGGCCTGTTTTGGGTCAATGTCGTCACGCAATTGCGCGGCATATTGCTTCGACAACAGATCAGCCACTGGCACATCAAATCGGGCTGGATCGGCAAGGTAGCGGCTGCGGGAAGCGTATCCCCTGCGGCAGGTTTCCAGTTCCCGGTGAATACGTTCCACGCTTAATGGATTAGACTTGGCATCCCCCCCGTCCATCATGTTCAACATCAACAGGGCGATAATCCCCTGCCCCTGTGGCGGGCATTCGTGGATAATATTGCCGCGAAATTCAGTTGTAATCGTTGTCTCATAACTGCCTTTGGCATTGGCAAAATCTTCCAGGGTGTGCAATCCGCCCTTGGCTTGCAAAGTATCCACCATCTCGCTGGCAAGTTCGCCAAGGTAAAATGCATACCGTCCTTCTTTGCCTATCATTTCCAGAACATTGGCCAAGCCTGAATTGGTTTGAATGGTTCCGATTGCAGGCACCTTGCCGTTGGGCAGGAACACTTTCGCCAAGTTCTCGTCACTGTTCAGGTGGTCCAGATTGGAAGCAAAATCAGCATGGACGCGCTGCGAAATGGGATAACCGCCCCTTGCATAATCAATAGCGGGTTGCAGAATTTCTGCTAAAGGTAATTTGCCATGGTCGGCATTAAGCTGCACCCAGGCATCAACCGCGCCGGGAATAATGACGGAATGGGGTGAAGTTTGTTCCAGGTTGGTCACCCCAAGCGCCGCTAATTTTTCAACACTCGCGGCGGCTGGCGCTCGGCCAGAACCATTATAGGCCACGACATTGTTTTCGCCCTTTGCCGCATAGAGCGCGAAACAATCACCACCAACTCCGGTGGACCCCGGCTCCACCACACATTGAACCGCGCAGGCCGCTATGGCCCCGTCCATGGCGTTGCCCCCGGCTTTCAAAACATCAATGGCCACCTGCGAGGATAGTGGGTGGGAAGTCGCCGCCATGCCGTTGGTGGCCAGAACCGGGGAACGTCCGGGAAGTTGTAAATCGCGCATAGGTATCCTTTAGGAGCTTGGCTCAAAAACAATCTTAAGGCGTGAGCCTGTAGCCGCAGCATAACGCTTGAGTGCCTTCATCGTGGGGCTCACTGCTCCACCTTCCAGCTTAGCGATATAGGATTGTGATGTTTCCATTTTTTCAGCAACGTCCTGCTGTGTCATATCAGCTTGTGAACGAGCCGCAATAAGAGCAGAGGCCAAAGAAAACTCTTCTTCTAAAGCCTCATATTCCTTAATGAATTTAGGGTCTTTTTTCCACTCATCAAACAGTTCATTAACATCGGTCATACAATCTCCTCGGCTCTTCTTAGCGCCAGTTTGATTTCTTTTCGCGGTGTCTTCTGAGTCTTTTTCACAAACACCCTGACAACAACAACTCGTTTTGGCTTAGCTACAACGTATAACGCACGAGATATGCCATCTCTGCCCTTCATACGAATTTCCCAAAGCCCTTTTTCCAGGTGCTTGACATATGGTGCTCGCACCTGTCCAAGCCCATGCTCTTGAATCAGCTTTGATATCCAAAAGAACTTAGCCCTCTGATCGGCTGGCAAAGCCTTTAATTCTGCATCAACTGATTTATCTAAAGTTTCGACTTTCCACATGATATATCATATATGACATGGAATATCAACTGCACCAAGGCCTTTTTGCAAGGGCTTCTGGATTGCAATGCGATAGAAACGCTACCTATTGAAAACATGGCCAAACTTATGACCAAAGTTGCCCTGCACGACCTTGCTAAAATGAGCGCCGATGCCCGTGCAGAATTGCTGCGCCGCGCGGAGGATGATTTGGCGCCGTTCATCGAAAAAATAGTGCCGATCGTTGAAGCGGTTCGCTTGGAAGGTGATGGGGCTCTCGTGCGCTTTGCCAAACAATTTGACGGGGCAGAATTTGAGGCATCAACCATAGCTGCCACGGATGAAGACTTTGCCGCCGCCTATGATGCGCTGGACGATGAATTTATCGAAGTATTGCGTTATAGCGCTGACAACATTCGACGCTTCCATGAAAAACAAATGCCGGAAATGATGTGGTGGAAATCCGCCCCGGCGCTCAAGTGGGGGAACGCTTTACGCCGATTGATTCCGTGGCGTGTTATTCTCCGCGCGGCAAGGGTTCGTTTCCCTCTGTCACGTTGATGAGCGTCATTCCGGCAATCGTTGCCGGGGTGCCACAAGTGATCGTTCTTTCCCCCACCGGGAAGAACGGAAAGCTTGATCCTGCAACACTGGTGGCGGCTGATATAGCCGGAACACGAAAAGTATATAAGGCCGGAGGGGCGCAGGCCGTGGCCGCAGCCGCCTATGGCACGCAAACAATTCCCAAATGCATAAAAATTGAAGGGCCGGGAAGCCCCTGGCTGGCGGCGGCGAAAATATTGCTTGCCAACCGGATTGACCCGGGCATGCCTGCGGGTCCTTCTGAAGCGATAGTTTTTGCTGATGCCAGCGCCAACGCTGATCTGGCGGCGCTGGACACGATAATAGAATCTGAACATGGGGATGATTCATCCGTATTTCTTGTAACCAGCTGTAAGAAAATTGCTGAACAAGCGCGAAGAAAAATTCCGGAATATTGGAAAGAGATGAGTGCTGAGCGGGCGGGATATTCGGCAGCCGTATTGAACAGCACAAGCGGCGGAATTGTTCTTTGCGAAAACGATGAGCAGGCCTACGGGTTCATCAATGATTATGCTCCGGAACATTTGCAGATTCTCTCCAAGGATCCCCACCGGCATCTGAGTCATATTCGCAATGCCTCTGAAATTCTTCTGGGTCAGGACACACCGGGTTCCATCGCCAATTATATGATGGGGCCCAATTGCGTTTTGCCCACGTCCGGAGCCGCAAAAACCCGCTCCCCTCTTGGGGCGATGAATTTTTTGAAAGCCTGCTCAATTGGCGAGCTAACCCGTGAGGGATTTCAGGAAATGGGGCCAAAAACTTCAGTGTTTGCCAAATACGAAGGCTTTGATGCCCACGCCAACGCGGTGGGTGAATTGCGTAAAAAGGCACTTGGAAATAAATAGCGGGGAATGATTAGGATTTTGCGGCATTCACCAACGCAAGGCTGACCATTATATCCAGGTGCGCGCCGCCGCCGTTTTTGTAGACGGTTATTTGGTTTTCATCTGTTCGGCCTGCTTTTTGCACAACCAGATCATACAAGTCGCCCTGTATCGCATCCGGTGTTATCAAACCCTGCGCGATGGGGATTTTTAACTCGCCTATGTGATCGAGGCTTGTATCAAAACTGTCCACGAACCATGTGCCCCGGCGGTGTAACTCGTCATCGGCTTCCCGCATATCGGCCTTATAGGCTCCGACGAGGTCCACATGGGTTCCCGGCTGCACCAATGCGCCTTCCAACACGGGGGTGTTGCTCATGGTGGCGCAACAGATAATGTCCGCTCGGGGCACCGCTTCATCAAGATCGCTTACAATTGCTACTTTTTGCGAAAGATCGGACAACTTGTTTGCCAATGCATGAACCCGTTGCGGCGAGCGGTTCCAAAGCAGAATTTCTTTCATTCCCGGACGGACACTCAAATGGGCGCGGATGAGGGGTTCGGCCATGGCCCCTGCCCCCACCATCAAAAACGTTTTCACGTCTTTTCGTGCCAAAATATCTGCACCAAGGGCGCTGTCACCAGCCGTTTTCCAGGCGGTAACTTCCGTGCCATTTACAAGCGCTGTGAGTTCCCCTGTTTGATCATCAAACAACATGATCTGGGCATGAATGGTGGGGAGCGGCGGTTGGCGGTCGGG
>QILU01000244.1 GCA_003233475.1 Ahrensia sp. | reverse complement strand
TGAATAGAAGCGGTTTCGCCGTCTTTTTCCAGTGAGCCATCAAGGCGAATTCTGGCTTTCCAGCGTTTTTTGCTGTCCTGCAAAATATCACCAACGCTCAAAAGACCGGTCTCAATCATGGTGCCGAAGGGAACACGCGGCTCGGCCCGTTTTCCTGTTGTGACCACGAGTTCGGCGTTCTTGACGGGGACAATATTTTCAATTCTGGCAAAAGCTGCATCTATGTAGGGCTGCTCACGCTCAATCCCGACAAAATTTCGGCCAAGGCGCTTTGCTACTGCTCCGGTGGTGCCGGTTCCAAAAAATGGATCAAGGATCACATCGCCCGGTTTGGTGGAAGACATTATGACCCGGTGCAACAGGGCTTCCGGCTTTTGGGTCGGGTGAATTTTCTTGCCGTCTTTGCCCTTCAACCGTTCACCCCCATTGCAAATGGGGAACACCCAATCGGAGCGCATCTGTATTTCGTCGTTGGCCATTTTCATGGCGTCATAGTTGAACGTGTAGGCTTTGGCGTTTTCGTCTCGCGATGCCCAAATCATCGTCTCATGGGCATTGGTGAAACGTCGCCCGCGAAAATTCGGCATGGGATTGGTTTTACGCCAAACGATATCATTTAGAATCCAAAACTGCATGTCCTGCAAAATTGTGCCGACACGGAAAATATTGTGGTAGGAGCCGATCACCCAGATGGTGCCATTGGGCTTCAACACCCGGCGAACGGCCAACAGCCAGGCGCGGGTGAAATCATCATAGGCTTTGAAACTGTCAAATTGATCCCAATGATCATCGCAGGCATCGACCTTGGATTGATCCGGGCGCGCCAAATCTCCCCCAAGCTGCAAGTTGTATGGCGGGTCAGCAAATATCACATCCACCGAATTTGCCGGCAGTGCCTCAAGTGCAGCTACACAATCACCCTTGATGATGGAATTCAGCCATTCGGCCGATTTTGATGAGTGGGAAGAACGCGGACGCAATTCCGCAGCAGTTAGAACTCGCATATGACACCTGAACGCAAAACAAAATTAGGCTTCCCCCATGGTTACTCAACAGGGTGAATATTTCTTTAAGGCTTGATTCAGGGATTGCGGAGCAGGTTGATAAATTTATAACCAGGGCCCTTACCATGGCAGCTTGTGAGTTGATTATTTTTGATTGCGACGGAACTCTTATGGATTCCGAGCTTCTGGTTGCCGAAGTGGAGGTGGAGGCGTTGGCGGAAAACGGCCTCACCATGAGCGCAAAAGAATTTTCGCAGCGCTTTGCCGGTGTTTCTTCTAAACTGGTAAAACGTGAAATAGAAAGCGAGTTGGGGCGTAGCCTGCCGGATGACTTTATCAGCAAGGTAAAAGCCAAAATAAAAGAACGCCTCTGGCGGGAGGTAAAAGTGATGCCCGGGGCACATGATGTGCTGGATATGCTCGATCAACCCCGGTGTATTTGTTCCAACGCAGATATGGAAAAACTGAAAATTGAACTGACCAAAGGAGAGCTATGGGATCGCTTCCGCCCCTATATCTTTTCCGCCTATGAAATTCCGAACCAGGAAAAAAAGCCCAAACCGGGTTTATTCTTACACGCCGCAAAAGAGTTTGGAGTAGAGCCCGGCTCCTGTGCCGTGATTGAGGATTCCATACCAGGGGTGTTGGCAGGAAAAGCGGCGGGAATGCGGGTTATCGGTTTTACGGGCGGTGCGCACACCCATCAGGGTCACGCCGACATGCTAACCGATGCAGGAGCAGAAACTGTTGTGCGGCGACTGGTGGAAATACCTGCGATTATTGAGGCATTTGCCTCTTGGGACGGGACGGAGAACGAAGATGTTTAAGGCCAGACAATGCCACTGCGCCTCCTGTTAGGCTGGGTGGACTTAATCCCTGCTGTATGATTATCGCCCGCTCTCCGGGTAGAAAAACTTGAGCATTTTCGGCTTGTTCTGAGTCAGCCCCATTTATTTTAGACTTCACCTCCTCTCCCAGAACAATGGTGTGGGGAGGTCGGATTGTTTCAAATTAATTTGTGACCTCTCAAATTGTCATTCCCGCTGTGGCGGGAATGACAATTTTATATGTGGAAAAATCTATTTTCTACTTAAACGCAACTCTTGGTGCTTGGTTTGCCATACGGGCCTTCGTCGAACCCGATAAACATCTTTACATTGAGTGATCTTGGCGCTGGGATAATGATTTTATCGCCGACAAACTGAAATGTTCCGGTTTGTGTCCCTGCTGGCACCGTGCCCGCTTGCTGATAGAGTTCAAAATGACGCGAACACGAGCCTTCCTGAATGGCGATGCGAATGGGCATGCGAATGTCTCCGCTTTTGCCTGCAGGCCCGGCAATAATACGGCCACGGGCTCCGATCGTGATTTCCAGGTCTTGACCGACATATTTACACTCGCGGGCCACTTTGGTCAGGGTGGCCTGGTAGCGAACATTGTCCGGATTCTCCCGATCTTCACCCTTATAGATGCGGTATGATTCCGTTCCTGCACGAATTCTAAGGGAGGGACAATAATCGCTCAAACTGTTCCGAGTGTTAATTTGTCTTGTAGTTGCATGGGGGTTGGTTCCCGGTCGAACCTGAGCGGTCTGTTCAACAGCTTGTTCAGTAGACTGTTCGGCTGGTTTGGGAGCAGCATCGCTAAACACGTTTCCACCGGATGTTGTGCATGCTGCTATCAAGAACAGGACAGACAACGGCCCAAATGTTTTTAAGTTTCGTTGCAGCAATCTGGTAATTCTCATCAATTTATAACTCCGCACATAACCTGTGAATATGCCTATAGCAGCACCAAATTCGATTTACGAGACCACTAGAGTACGTTCAGGTCAAAACTTTGGCAAAATGGCTCGCGCGGGTTGGTTTTCCCACATCTTTCCATTAGGTTTTGCTCGAATTCACCAGCCAAGGTAACCGATCACACTTTACTGATCTGATCAAATAACGCCCATGAAATATATCTCTACCAGAGGAGAAGCTCCCGATCTTGGATTTTGCGATGCCGTGCTAACCGGCCTTGCTCGTGATGGGGGATTGTATGTTCCTGAAACCTGGCCACAATTTGACCATGTCGCCATTCGCGGACTCAGGGGCAAGCCCTATGCTGAGATTGCAAAAACGGTGCTGGCACCTTTTATCGGGGATGAAATTTCTGCCACCGAATTTGGTGCAATGGTGGATGAAGCCTATGGCAGTTTTGAGCACCCGGCGGTTACTCCCCTGGTTCAAACCGGGCCTAATGAATTCATACTGGAGCTGTTTCACGGCCCCACCATGGCGTTCAAGGATGTGGCCATGCAATTGCTTGCCCGGATAATGGACAAAATTCTGGCTGAGCGAAGCGCAAAAATAACGATTGTTGGTGCTACTTCGGGTGATACGGGAGGGGCAGCCATTGAAGCGTTTCGCGGTCGCGATAATTCCGACATCTTTATTCTGTTTCCCCATGGCAAGGTCTCAGATGTTCAGCGCCGTCAAATGACCGGGGTGACTGACGCCAATGTTCATGCGCTGGCGATTGAGGGCAATTTTGATGATTGTCAGGCACTGGTGAAAGCCATGTTCAACCACCACGCCTTTCGTGACGCAAACTCTCTGTCTGGAGTAAACTCAATCAACTGGGGCCGGATCATGGCCCAGATTGTTTACTATTTTTCCGCTGCCGTATCGCTGGGCGCGCCGGATCGCCCGGTGTCGTTCACCGTTCCCACCGGAAATTTTGGTGATATTTTTGCGGGCTATGCAGCCAAACAAATGGGGCTGCCCATTGATCAACTGATCATTGCAACAAATTCCAATGATATTCTAACCCGCGCCTTAGAAAATGGCCGTTATGAAACTTCAAGCGTGCATGCCACCACATCTCCCAGCATGGATATTCAGATGTCGTCAAATTTTGAGCGCCTGTTGTTTGAGGCATCGAACCGCGATGCGGCAATGATCCGCCAATCCATGTCCTCGCTTTCTCAATCCGGGGCATTCTCCTTAGACGAGAAGCTGTGGGATAAAATTAAGACAGATTTTAATGCCGGACGCGCGAGCGAGCCGGAAGTGAAAGAAACGATTAAAACCGTATTCAAGAACAGCGGATACTTGCTCGACCCCCATTCAGCAATTGCTATGACGGTGGCCAGAGATAAAGCCAAGACAAGTGCGCCGATGGTGGTCTTGTCCACCGCCCATCCGGCAAAATTTCCCGATGCGGTGGAACAGGCAAGCGGCATTCGCCCACCCCTGCCGGAGCGATGTAATAATTTGCTTGCGGGGGAGGAACGTTTTACCCTGTTGGCAAATGATCTTAAAGACGTGGAAAACTATATCGCGAAACACACGCGAGCAGGCTAATAAAACAACAACCCCAAGGGTGCATCAGGAGGCGCCCGAAAATGGTATCGAGTATAACTTCAAATAAACTGAGGCAGGCACGGGTTCCGACTTCGGATTCCGCCCAATTGCCCCGCAATGTACAGGTCTCCAAACTCTCCAATGGCATGACCATAGTTACCGACCGCATGGAAAACCTGGAAAGTGCCGCGCTGGGGGTGTGGGTAAAAGCCGGTTCTCGCGATGAATTAAAAAACGAACACGGCATTGCCCATCTGCTTGAGCATATGGCGTTCAAGGGCACCACAAATCGCACCGCAAGAAATATTGCGGAACAGATCGAAAATGTTGGCGGGGACGTGAATGCGGCCACAAGTCTTGAAACCACTTCATTTTTTGCGCGGGTTTTGAAAGATGATGTGCCCCTGGCCATCGATATTCTCGGGGACATTCTCAACAATTCACTGTTTGAGGCAAGCGAGCTGGCACGGGAGCAGCATGTGATACTGCAAGAAATCGGTGCGGCGAAGGACAGTCCGGAAGATTTAATTTTTGACGATTTTCAAGCCGTCGCATTTCAAGGGCAAGCCCTTGGCCGCCCGATTATGGGTACGCCTGAATCCGTCTCTTCTTTCACGGCAGATAATATCCGCTCGTATTTGTTGGACCATTACCAAGGACCCAATATGGTGCTGGCGGCTTCCGGAAATGTGGACCACGACGCGATTGTAAAAATGGCCGAAGAACGATTTGCCCATTTTGGTGCAACACCGGCGCGCCAGCCGGAAAACTGTTTTTACACTGGCGGAGATGTGCGCATCAAAAAAGACCTGCAGGAGGCACAAATTATATTGGGCTTTGAGGGGCGGGCTTATCATGCGAAGGATTTTTACGCTTCACAGGTTTTGGCCACAATACTTGGAGGCGGTATGTCTTCGAGGCTGTTCCAAGAGGTTCGAGAAGTTCGCGGCCTGTGCTACTCGATTTATGCTTTCCACTGGGGGTTTTCCGACACCGGGCTGTTTGGTGTTCATGCAGCGACTGAGGACGCCGATATTCCGGAGCTTATTCCTGTAATCCTAAGGGAGCTTCAAAATGCCGGGGAGGAAATAACGCAGGCAGAACTGGATCGCTCCCGCGCGCAAATCGGGGCGGGCTTAATGATGAGCCTGGAGAGCCCCGCTACCCGGGCGGCGCAAATTGCCCGACAAATACTGCTTTTTGGCCGTCCATTTTCCAATGAAGAACTCATGGACAGGCTGAATGCCTTAAGCACTGAACGGTTGCGCGATTTGTCCTCAAGACTGTTCAAAGAAAGTGTGCCAACAATTGCGGCCATCGGGCCGGTTGATCATGTGCCTTCACAACTCGAAATTGCTCAGGTGCTGGGGGCGCGGCTGCCGGATGCCGCTCAATAGGGGTGATTGCGGTGCGCTTGCTAAATTTTTCTTCCAATCTAACAAGTCCGGGAACGCTGGAAGCCGGGCGAATAGTATTGCGACGGCCTGCTGCCGGGGATTTTACGGCCTGGTCGAATTTACGTCAGGAAAGCGCCGAATTTCTGCGACCCTATGAACCCACCTGGGCAAAAGACGAACTTTCACGACCTTCCTTTCGCGCCAGATTGCGGCGCCATGAGACTGACATCAACAGCGGGCGCGGATTGCCCTGGTACATTTTCAAAGGCGACGAGCCGAACACTTTGCTGGGGGGATTGACCATCAGCAATATTCGCCGCGGCGTTTCCGACACAGGAACGCTGGGCTATTGGATGGGGAAAAAACACGCGGGCAAAGGATATATGAGCGAGGCATTGATGGCAGTTTGTAAAAATGTTTTCTTAGAACACAGATTGCACCGCCTGGAGGCCGCAACTGTTCTGGATAACGAACGCTCGCAACGGCTACTCAAAAGGTGCGGATTTAGCCAGGAGGGCATGGCGCGAAGCTATCTTAAAATAAACGGTAAATGGCGAGATCATTATCTCTTCGCCAGACTGGCTGATGATCGGATATGAGCGGTTCTTTTCTCCCTTGTATTTGCTCCATTTCAGCGTTTACGTTTGCGCCAGTCTGGCGTAACACTTTAACGGGCGCATGTGGTGAAACGGACTGAAATGACAATTAAGAAGTTATTCCTTAAATTGAGAAACCCGCTTGTTTTGTGGGTTTTTTTAATGCTGTCAGTATTCAGCCTGAATGGGCCTGCGCTCGCTTTGGAACCCATAGATGTTACCGCTGAGCAGGCGGCGATTGACCTGACAGAATCTTACGAATTGTACCGCGGGGCCGGCGCGCAAATTCAGATCAAAACCGCGCCAGACGCGGATGGGGTTATTAATCAAATTGAGGTGCGCTCCGACGCCGAAAACAGCAGCGGAAACTGGCTGGCTTTTGCCCTGGCCAACAATTCGGACGAACAAATAGACCGGTTGATTGTGGCCCCGCATTTTCGACTTGCCGGATCCGGGCTTTTTTGGCCCGATCTGGGAAGCGCTCGAATAACTTCCATAACCCCAAGCCAGGGTTTCGCCTTGGACCGGCAGGCCGATAGTGATGCCGACATATTTCGTATTACCCTTGATCCCGGTTCGGTGATTACCCTGGTGGTGGAAATGTCTTCCGATTCCATACAGCAACTCACCCTTTGGGAACCCAACGCGTATAAGGATACGGTCAACAGTTACACGCTCTATGAAGGAATTGTCCTGGGTATTGCCGGGCTTTTGGCGCTTTTTCTTACCATATTGTTTGTTGTTAAGGGCTCAGCCATGTTTCCGGCAACGGCGGCGCTCGCCTGGGCGGTGCTGGCATACATCTGCGTAGATTTCGGGTTTATCGGAAAAATTGTTTCTATCGGGCCAGGGGATTTGAATTTCTGGCGGGCCAGTACGGAAGTGTTCCTGGCTGCCAGCCTGGTTATTTTCCTGTATGCTTATTTGCACCTTAACCGATGGAACACCCGATACAGTTATTTGGTTCTGGCCTGGTTGTTAGGGTTGATTATTTTGTTTGGGGTGGCTGCAATCTCGCCTTCAAACGCGGCTGGAATTGCACGGTTGTCATTTGCGCTCACCGCTGGTCTTGGCCTGTTGCTTATACTCTTCTTGTCATTGCGCGGATTTGACCGGGCAATTCTGTTGATACCAACATGGTCGCTGACATTGGCCTGGGTTTTTGGGGCGTGGCTCACGGTTACCGGACGGTTAGACAATGACATTATCCAACACGCATTGGGAGGCGGGCTGGTTCTGATTGTCATGCTAATTTCGTTCACTGTCATGCAACACGCATTTGCCGGAGGGACAAGTATTCAAAGCCTGGTGAGTGATGTGGAACGGCAGGCGCTGGCACTCACCGGATCAGGAGACGCGGTATGGGACTGGGATGTGGATCAGAATGAAATTTATGCAGGACCGGAAGCTGCCACCCAATTGGGGATGAAAAAAACCGGGCTGAACGGCTCTCCCAACCATTGGCTTCAACTGCTTCACCCTGAAGATCGCGACCGATTCAAAGCAACACTTGATATTGTTTTGGATTACCGTCGGGGCCGCATTTCCCAGGATTTTCGCCTGCAGGCCAATAATGGACAATATCACTGGATGACAATTCGAGCCCGCCCGGTCATTGGCAGTGATGGGGAGGTGTTACGGTGTGTTGGTACGATAACCGATGTCACCGATCAGCGCATGGCGCAGGAACGGCTGTTGCATGATGCGGTTCATGACAACCTGACGGGCCTGCCCAACCGCCACCTGTTTCTCGACCGGTTGGAAAGTGCAATTTCCCTGGCGCAAGCTGATAATAAATTAATACCGTCTATTTTTATTCTCGATTTTGATCGTTTCTCTGAAATCAACGATTCCATGGGGCTTTCTGTTGGGGATTCTATCCTTGTCACGATGGCGAGACGCCTTAACCGTATTCTCAAACCCCAGGATACTCTTGCCCGTTTGAATGGCGATCAGTTTGGTATCATGTTGCTCTCGGAAAGCGATCCTGAAAAAATTGCGGTTTTTGCCGATGCGTTAAAACGCTCCGTGAAAACCCCTGTCAGCTTTTCTGACAAGGAAATATTCGTCACGGCATCTATCGGGCTGGTGAGTTGGTCTGCGGAACAAAACAAGCCTGAGGATATGATCAAGGATGCTGAGATCGCCATGTTCCAGGCGAAGCGGGTTGGGGGCGACAGGATTGAACCGTTCCGCCCGGCGTTTCGTTCACAACAAACGCCCGCAACCCACTTGGAGTCGGAATTGCGCCGGGCTCTGGAGCGCGATGAAATTGAGATGTACTATCAACCAATCATCAATCTGGAGAGCAAAACCGTGGCCGGGTTCGAAGCGCTTATGCGCTGGAAACATCCCAACAGGGGATTGATTTTACCGGCTGAGTTTATTCCATTGGCGGAAAAGACAGGACTTATTATTCCGCTCGGATTATTCGCGATGGAACGTGCAGCGGCCCAACTTTCAGCCTGGCAACAGGCGCTGGGGGATGCCCCCATTTTTGTGAGTGTGAATATTTCCAGCCGCCAGTTGCTGCGCCATGATCTTATCAATGACGTGAAGTCGGTTCTTTCGCGCTGCAAACTCTTGCCAAACACTCTCAAACTGGAACTCACCGAATCCCTGATTATGGAAAATCCGGAACATTCATCTCAAGTACTCAAACGGGTGAAAGATTTGGGGGCCGGGCTTTATCTGGATGATTTCGGGACGGGCTATTCGTCGCTTTCCCACCTCATGCGTTTTCCCTTTGATACGATCAAAATTGACCGTTCTTTTGTGACCAACAAGGACGGAAACGGCCGGCCAATAATATTGCGCTCGATTGTCGGCATGGCCCATGATTTGGGAATGCAGGTGGTGGCTGAGGGGGCGGAAAATGAAACGGATGCTTTGGAATTGCATCAGCTGGGCTGTGAATTTGCGCAAGGGTTTTTGTTCGGGGAACCTATGGCTGCGGATATTGCCTGGCAGGCATTGCAGCAAGACTACGCGATTGTGAAATGATTATAGCGTATCCGTTTTTGACGGAATCGCTCTCGGTTTATTTTCGCTCACGACAAGTTCGCTTTGCGAACCGCCTGCGCGGGCGCACCGCATAAGCGGCGGGCTGCTCTTCGCAGCCTGAGTGTTTCAGTTAAAAACTGAAACACTCTAGGGTCAGGACCCTGGGTTCAGGCATGTCCAGCACTGGTTGAAAGACTGGCCACATTAATTCCCATAGCCGCCAGCGCGGTGTCATATTGCATGGAATGGTGAGTTTCAAACACCACAGCGTGGGT
>QILU01000131.1 GCA_003233475.1 Ahrensia sp. | reverse complement strand
TATTCAGTGCATTTTGCCGGTCTAATGGTGCAGAACATGAAAAACCGCGTGAAACTGATTAACAATCCTCACCGGTCTGCCAATTTTTATATTCTAAAAGCGCCGGAGATTCCTTCAATTTTGTTTGAATTGGGATATTTGTCCAACCGGGAAGATGAAGCATTGATGAGGTCAACCGTGTGGCAGGAACAGGCGGTGATCAGCGCCAAACTGGCAGTGGAAGCATTTTTTGCGCCGCGCAGAACTTTACCATAATGAATAATTTTTTCTTTCATTGCGCTGAAAAATTGTGGATTTTTTTTCAATGTGCTAAGCGGTGTTATACAGGTGGCGTTTGGGGGCAGCGTGTCACACTATCTCCCCAATTTCCGCTACACATGAGAAAAGACGTCGTTGTTGTTAAGCGCAATTGTCGTTGTTGGAATTCGGGATTATCAATTCTATGTTTTTAAGACTGTTTGGATATATTTTTACAATCGGAACGGCCGCACTGTTGGTGGGGGCGATTGGGTTTTATATATATGCGGCCGATCTGGAAAAAGAGCTGCCGGATTATGAGGTTCTCAATCGTTATGAGCCGCCGGTAACAACCCGAATCCATGCTTCAGACGGTGCGCTTATGGCTGAATATGCCCGTGAGCGGCGGCTTTATCTGCCCATTCAAGCCGTTCCCAATCTATTGAAACAGGCATTTATTTCTGCTGAGGACAAGAATTTTTATTCCCATGGTGGGATTGATTATCTGGCGCTGGCCAATGCCGGGGTAAACTATTTTATGGGCATGTTAAGCGGTAATGAAGCCCGTGCCCGTGGTGCTTCAACAATCACCCAGCAGGTTGCTAAAAACTTCCTGTTGAACAGTGACCGGACAGCTGATCGTAAAATTAAAGAGGCCATGTTGGCCTTTCGAATGGAAAAAGCCTACTCAAAAGACAAAATTCTGGAATTGTATCTCAACGAAATTTTCTTTGGACTTGGCTCCTACGGTGTGGCGGCGGCATCACTTGCTTATTACGATAAAACGGTGAATGAACTGGAAATTCACGAAGCGGCCTATTTGGCAGCGCTTCCCAAAGCTCCAAACAATTACCACCCTTACCGCTATACGAAAAAGGCACTTGAACGGCGAAACTGGGTGATTAACCGAATGGTTGCCAATGGTTATGTGACACAGCAAGATGGTGAAACAGCCAAACAAAAACCGTTGAGTGTGAATCCGCGCCAACAGGGTGCTTATTTATCAGCCACCGAATATTTTTCCGAGGAAGTTCGTCGTGAAATTATTGACCGCTATGGGGTAGACTCTCTCTATGAGGGCGGGCTTTCTATTCGGACGACCCTCAATCCCAAAATGCAGAATCTGGCTCGGCGTGTCCTCGTTAAGGGTTTGATTAATTACGACCGCAAAAAAGGGTATAACGGGGCGTTCGCCCAGGTAGAATTGGGTGAAGACTGGGGCAAAGCCTTTACCAAGGTGAGAGAGCTTAGCGATGTTCCCGATTGGCGTCAGGCGGTTGTTTTGGAAACCGGCGATAACTATGCCCGTATTGGATTGCGCCCCAATAAGTTGATTAACCGCGCGATTTCAGATGATCGTGAGCAGGTGACGATTTATTTGAAAGACGCGACATGGGCCCAACGGTTGACCATCAAAGAAAAGGGGAAGGAAAGAACAACCACCAGCGTAAAAACGATGGACGCAATTCTTCAGCGCGGAGATGTGATTCACGTTTCAGGCAAGGACGGCAATTTCGTGCTTGAGCAGGTACCGGAGGTTTCGGGAGCTTTGGTAGCCATGGATCCCCATACTGGTCGTGTATTGGCTATGATGGGCGGATTTTCCTTCAGCGATTCCCAATTCAACCGGGCGACACAGGCCGAACGCCAACCTGGTTCGGCGTTCAAGCCATTTGTATATGCCGCCGCACTGGATAACGGTTACACCCCTTCGTCAGTTGTTTTGGATGGGCCGTTTAAAAAGGATCAGGGCGGCGCGTTGGGGATTTGGGAACCCAAAAATTATGGCGGGAAATATGCCGGACCTTCAACCCTGCGGCTCGGCATTGAAAAATCCCGGAACCTTATGACGGTGCGGTTGGCCAATGATATGGGCATGCCGTTGATTTCCGAGTACGCCAAGCGCTTTGGAATTTACAAAGATGGAATTGTCGGACTAGCCGCCTCCCTTGGTTCGCGAGAAACCACCGTGATGCGTTTGGTTACGGCGTATTCGGTTCTGGCAAATGGGGGCAAGCGAATAAAAGCGTCCATGATTGATCGCATTCAGGACCGGTACGGCAAAACCATTTTCAAACATGAAGAGAGAATTTGTGAGGACTGTTCTGCGGCCAGCTGGATAGGGCAGGATGAGCCGGAACTGATTGATAATCGTGACCAGGTTCTTGATCCCATGACCGCCTATCAAATCACCTCCATGCTGGAAGGGGTGGTGCTGCGTGGAACCGCCACGAAAGTTGCGACACTGGGCGTGCCGATTGCCGGAAAAACCGGAACAACAAACGAAGAAAAAGACGCCTGGTTTGTGGGCTATTCGCCCGATCTGGTGGTTGGGGTGTTTATTGGTTACGATCGCCCGGAACCTATGGGCAGGGGTAATACAGGTGGCGGGCTTGCAGCCCCGATTTTTGTTGATTTTATGAAAGACGCACTTTCTCAAACCGCCGCGATCGACTTTCGCGTACCCCTCGGCGTCAAATTGTATCCGATCAATGCCAAGACCGGCCTGTTGGCCAAAGCAGGGCGTTCCGGGGTCATTATGGAGGCCTTTAAGCCCGGGACAAAACCGCCAACCCGGAACTCAGTAATTGGATTCGAAACAGATATGTTAAGCGGCAAATTGAAATCAACCAAAGCGGCGAACCGTGCAGTAATATCGGGAACCGGCGGTCTCTTTTAGATTTTGTGATTTGCTCGGTTGAATAAGTTGGCGCTCTCATTTACATGCGCCCATGGCAGATTTTCTAAAACCAGTTGTTCGTTTTGCTCCTTCTCCAACGGGGCGGTTGCATATCGGCAATATTCGAACCGCGTTATTCAATTGGCTGTTTGCCAAAAAGAATGGCGGCAGTTTCATATTACGTTTGGACGACACCGACCGGGAGCGCTCTACGCAGGAATTCGCTAAAGGTATTGTTGATGATCTTAGTTGGTTGGGATTGACCCCTGATCGTACTGAAAAGCAGTCAGACCGATTTGAATTGTACGATAAGGCCGCGGAAAAACTGCGCGAAAAGGGAGTTTTGTATCCCTGTTATGAATCGCCCGAAGAAATTGAACGTCGTCGCAAACGCCTGATGGCCCGCGGTCTGCCGCCGGTTTACGACCGTGCAGCATTGAAACTAAGCACAGACGAGCGCGCGGAACTCGAGGCCGAAGGGCAAAAACCCCATTGGCGGTTCCTGCTGCCTAATTTCAAAAATGATCCGTTTGAAACAAGCCGTACTGATGTTCGATTTGATGATGTTTTTCGGGGTGAACAGAGCGTTGATCTGGCCTCCATGTCAGATCCGATACTCATTCGCGGAGATGGCACCTATCTATACACCCTGCCTTCCGTGGTTGACGACATTGATATGGGGGTGAGCCATGTAATTCGTGGCGGTGATCATGTGACAAACACCGGTGCGCAAATAGCTGTTTTTAACGCGCTTGGCGGTTCAGTACCTGAATTTGGCCACCACAATCTTTTGCAGGACGCCTCCGGGGAGGGGCTGTCAAAACGCACCGGCGCGCTCTCTATAGCCAGCTTGAACGGGGACGGGCTGGAACCCATGGCTGTGGCGTCACTGGCAACCCTGATTGGCACAGGTCAGGCGGTTGAAGCGTGTGACAGCCTGAAATCTTTGGCGGAGATTTTTGACCCCATCAAGGTTTCAAAGTCTGATTCAAAATTCGACGCAAATGATTTAATCGCGCTGAACGAAAAACTGCTGCATGAAATGAGTTATGAAATTGCCAAACCACGCCTGAAAGCCCTGGACGCTGATTTGGGTGAAAAATTCTGGCTTACCGTTCGCGCCAATATGAGCCGCTTTAATGACGTCGTTGACTGGAAGGCAAGGGTTGAGGGTGATTTTGAAAAACCGTCCTTTGATGCCGACGATATGGAATATATCTCCGTTGCGGCAAAATTGCTTCCTGCGGAACCCTGGGGGGAGGATGTCTGGTTGGAATGGACATCTGCAGTGAGACGCGAAACTGGCCGCAAAGGGCGGGCGCTTTTTATGCCCTTGCGGATAGCTCTTACTGGTCTGGATCACGGTCCTGATTTGAAGGCGCTGTTACCGATTGTTGGTTGGGAAAGAACGAATCGCCGATTATCCTGACTTTTCGGGTCTGGGCCAGGCGTTCATCTTCATTTTTTGCAGGGTCAAGCTGCCGGATTGATTCGAGGGAAAACCCGCCCCTTGTATTGGCCAGCGTTTCCGGATCCTGTCCCCGGTCTATCCGCCAAATTGGTTTGGCAATGCGTGCAATGGTGCGTTGCTCGTCCTCCCGTTCCTGTTTTATATCCTTGCGGGCGGGTTGCACTTCCTGTTTTCGATCCAGCAGGCGGTAATTGCATGAGTAATCGGGGTTGTAGTTTTTGCGATAAGCAAACGCGGAGGGCAGGGATGTATAGGGGGTGCCGTCCGCAACAGAAATCATTTCCTCAACACCTTGGCCTGCAGTCTTATGATAATAGAGCTTCATTTCCGTGCCGGGGCAAAGGTTGCTGCAGGATTGAGAATCGCGGACCAATGAGCGTTTGTTTGTAGAGAAACTGACCGGAAAATAATACCCGTCGGAGGTGCGAACGCAAAACGTGCGGATCGTGTCGTAATTGTTAAGGCGCTTCCGCTTTGTGGATGTAGGGTGTCCGAGTTGTTTTTTACGACGATCCCGTTTAAGTGCCAAACGGTCTTCATTGGCCCGCTGGCGCCTGCGCTTGCGTTCGGAATTACCGAATATTTTTTCCAGAGTTGTAGAGCGTTTAATACTGGCCCGACGGATGTCGCCACAGCGCTGGCGTTTCATGGCTTGGGCAATTGAGCGGCGTTTTCTATTAGCTCCGCTGCCGGATTTGCGCTCTAGCGAACGCAGGTTTTTTTTCATGCTGGACAGGCTATTGCGCAATCCGCGACAGGAGGGGTGTTTTTCGCGGGAGAAAAGTTTTCGCCGAGCGGAGCAACCAACACGATTCATTCTTGATTGGACGCGGTTGATTTGCCGTTGTTGCGCTTTCGCAGCTCTTCTATAGCGGGCAGAACCGCCACGGTTCGCACTATTCAGTGAAGCCAGTTGAGATTTCAGTTTGGAACAACCGGCAGTTTGCGCTTCAGAAGTTGAGGTGGAAAACAGGAGTGTCGCAAACATTGTCAGCAGAAACGCTGAGGAAACCAAGCCATTGCGAAATAACTCAAAACTGATCCGCTGCGTGAACACGAGTTGGTACCCCAAACTTCATCTCGTTATGCTGCAGGCAAGTTGCAGCGTGATTGTCTGTACTTTGCAATATCAGCAAACTTTTTCCAATCAGTAAAGGTAAGCAGGGTTAATGGGGGTTTTGACGTTGTATCGCGCAATTCGCTTAAAATGCGTGGGGGAACAGGCCTCCGTCCATTAAAATATTCTGTCCGGTGATGTATCCGGCGTGTTGGGAACAAAGAAAAGCGCAGGTATTGCCAAATTCTGACGGTGTCCCAAATCGTTTGGCCGGGACTTCATCCATCTGAGCCTGAGCAGCTTCGGCTTCACTTATTCCCTGGGCTTTTGCCGCTCCAGCCACCCCGCCGCGCAGGCGTTTGGTATCCATTTTACCGGGAAGCAGGTTGTTGATGGTGACGTTTTTTGCAGCATAAAGCGGGCGAACACCTGCCAAAAAGGCGGTAAGACCGGCGCGCGCGCCAGAAGACAGGTCCAATCCTTCCACAGGCATCACAACAGACATTGAGGTAATATTTACGATGCGCCCGAAATTGCGATCGGCCATTCCCTCAACAACCGCCTGAATCAGCTCCACCGGGGTAATCATGTTTTGAACAACCCCTTCAATCATTGCGGCCCTATCCAACTCAAGAAAGCTTTTTCTTGGCGGCCCGCCATTGTTGTTGACAAGAATATCCGGTGCAGGGCAGGCGGCTAAAATGGCGGCTTGCCCTTCGGGTGTGCTCACATCTCCTGCAACACCAATGATCTTTGCATTTGTGGCGGCGCGGATTTCAGCCACGGTTTTTTCAACAGTTTCAGCGGTTCTTGCATTTACAATGACCTCACACCCGGCTTCCGCCAGCGCCATGGCACACCCTTTGCCCAGCCCTTCGCTCGATGCGCAAACAATGGCTTTGCGGCCTGCAATTCCTAAATCCATAATAGTATTCTCCGCTTATTTTTTTGCACTATTGCGAAAAGCAGGTGATCTGCCAAGGAAAATGTTTGGTTTAGCTTCTTGACCGCGCAATAGGCTCGGCTTATCCGAGAAGAATACGTTCTTAGCGCAGTTGTTTTGTCATGTTAAATCTCCCCAAATTCTCCGATGTTCAGGAAGCTTCCAAAATATTGAAGGGGCATGCGGTTCGCACCCCGTTGCTGAAAAGTGACGTTTTGAACGAACAATTGGGTGCCCGGGTATTTTTCAAACCGGAATGTCTACAGCGCACCGGCAGTTTCAAATTTCGTGGTGCATACAACGCCATGCAGCATGTTCCCGAAACTTCGCGTGGTTCCGGTGTACTGGCGTGTTCATCGGGGAACCATGCGCAGGGAATTGCGGAAGCGGCTGGGTTGATGGGGTACAAAGCAACCATCATTATGCCATCAGATGCTCCGGCAACAAAAGTTGAGCGCACCCGTCGATTGGGCGCGACAATTATTTTCTACGACAGGCAAAACGAAGATAGGGAGCAGTTGTTAAGGGAAAAAGCCGAAGAAACCGGAATGCATGTCATCCACCCGTTTGACAATTTTCATGTCATAGCCGGGCAGGGCACCAGCGGGCTGGAAGTATGCGAAGATTTGAAGGCGATGGATATACAACCCGACCATGTGCTGGTGAACGCCGGGGGCGGTGGTTTACTGGCTGGGACATATTTGTCGTTCGATCATTTTTTCAAAGGAACCAAAGTGCATACGGTTGAACCGGAAGGGCATGACGATCAGGCCCGCTCCCACACCAAAGGAGAGCGTGTGGGCGGTAATGTGCAAGAGGCAAGTGTTTGTGATGCAATTGTGACCCCGATGCCGGGGGAGCTGTCGTTTGCCATGCTGAATGGAAAACTGGCCCGGGGGCTAACGGTCAGTGATGATGATGCCTTGCGCGCGGTGGCTTTTGCCTTTCGGGAAATGAAACTGGTGGTTGAACCGGGGGGCGCCGTATCACTGGCGGCTTTGTTGAGCGGAAAACTGGATGTATCGGGCAAAATCGTGGTCGCTGTTCTTACCGGCGGAAATATTGACGAAGACATGTTGGCCCGCGCTCTTGCGCTTGCATAATATTGGAGTTGGACGGCTCAAGGCTTAACTGGCACAGTGTTTTTTAACCGATCTCCTTATTGAAGGCTGTTCAAAAAATTGACCGAAATTGCGGCAAATCGCGAAAAAGCAAGCATCGCTATCATCCGCAGCCCTGACGTTTGGCAATTGCAATGTAAAGGTGATTGGACAATCACCGGAGTTGATAGCGTTGACAGGGAATTGCGCCAACTGGTCGTTGAAAATTATCCGGCACTGGAGGTGGATACAAACGAGGTATCTGGCTTCGATACCGCCGGGGCATGGCTTGTTGAAAGATTGCGCCGGCATGCAAATAATTCAAACAAGCCATTCAACCACCGCGACCAGGACAAGAGGCGTACCGAACTGGTGAAGGTTGTCAGTCCTGGTGATGATCAATTGAAGCTGATACCGGATACCAGATCATTTTTTTCCATGGGGCCGTTCGAACGTTTTGGGCGCTTCCTCAATGGTATGGCCCAGGATTTCACTTCAGCTGCATTTCTTGTGGGGGCCTCTATTCGCGGGCCGCAAATGAAAGCGGGCAGCAAAGGCGGGATCAGGCTAAAATCCATTATCAACCAGATAGACCATATGGGGTTGCGGGCGGTGCCCGTTATTGCCGTGATGTCTTTTCTGATTGGAGCAATAATTGCCCAGCAGGGGGCCAATCAATTGCGTTATTTTGGCGAGGAACTGCTGACCGTCAATTTGGTGGGGGTGTTGCATTTTCGCGAAATTGCAGTGTTGCTCACCGCCATTATGGTGGCGGGCCGAACCGGCAGCGCCATAACGGCTGAAATAGGAACCATGAAGATGCGTGAGGAGATCGACGCGCTTCAGGTTATTGGCTTGAACCCTGTTGGGGTGCTTATTTTTCCGCGCCTGATTGCCTTGATCATTGTCCTGCCCATTCTCACCCTGTTAAGCGATATTACAGGAATTCTTGGCGCGATGGTTGTTGGCGAGTTTTATATCGGAATAACGCCAGGGCAATTCCTTGAAGCGCTTCAGTTGGAAGTTGGTTATCAGCATATCATCGTTGGATTGATTAAAGCTCCCTTCATGGCGATCATTATAGGCTTGTCTGCTGCTGTAGAAGGTTTGAAGGTTGGGGGGAGTTC
>QILU01000119.1 GCA_003233475.1 Ahrensia sp. | reverse complement strand
GATTTTGTCGAAGCCGCCCTGCTTCGCCGGGCCGGATGGGCCGTGCGTATTATGCCCGCTCTTCGCGACAGCTATGAGGATATCCCTCAAAATATTGTCGATTACGTTTTGCGTGACCGGCGCTGGTGCCAGGGTAATTTGCAGCATTTACGGTTGATAGGTTCTGCGGGATTTGCCCCGGCTTCCCGTTTCCACATGCTGCAAGGGGCAACCGCCTACATAGCCTCCGTCACCTGGTTTTTGTTGTTAATCGCCTGGGCGTTGATGGGTCGTAGTGAAGAACAAAATGTCTTTCGATATTTTTCCGATGCAAACCCGCTCTTTCCCCAATGGCCTCAAATGGACGCAATCAACCGCGCTGTCATTCTCGGCTTTATGATAGCGCTACTATTATTACCGAAAGTATTCGCCATTATTTCCACAATCTGGAAAGACCGCAGCTGTCAGGATCTGGGTGGAAGCATGCATTTTTCCGCTTCCGCATTAAGTGAAATTCTTCTCTCATTCCTGTTGGCACCCATACTTATGGTCCAACACGTGACAGCGGTAGGGCGTACTATTCTCGGAATGGACGCTGGTTGGGCACCGCAAAACCGTGCCCAATCCTCCTATGGATGGCTGGTTTTAATTCGTTTCCATTGGCTGGAAACCATCACCGGAATCATATTGGTTTCCGGACTTTTTGTCGGAGTCATTTCGTTGTGGCTGGTCCCCATTGCATTCAGCCTGATCTGTGCCGTTCCAATTTCATACCTGTTTGGAATGAAGCTGCCTCGCCGGGGATGGTTGAAAAAGATTATGAACACACAAGAAGATATTGCCCCATCAGCAATTATCAGAGCTTTGAACGGCAAGCCCGGCGCACCACTTTCTGAGCCGGGCAAGCAAATGGGAAGCCGCTTAAAGCCTTCACAACAATAAGCAGTTGGTAGGGGTTGGGAATGTCTAGAAGAGTTGCGAATTAGCGGTTTAGACCACCAAACACCCCGCCGAATTTCTGATCGATCATTGAAACCACTCGCAATTCGCCGTCAAGAACACTATGACCACGAAACTGGGAAATAGCTTGTACCGCTGTTAAAGAAAACAACATTTCAATAAATGCCAGTACCGGCATCACCAGCACTACCGCTGACAATACAACCAGACTGCGCGCTGTCAAAACCGTTCCTGCAGCAACTCCCGCTTCAACAGGAGAACTGGGAACAAGCGAAACAGCAATCCAGCAGAGCATGGCAAATAGTGCTGCCCCAAGATAAGGAACAAACCTGTTGCTCTTATCAATATTGCTGCCCGTAGCCAGGATAATGGTGCCCATAGAGAGAGCCGCAGCACCAACCACCGACGCGTAAAGAGTAGGCGAAAGTTGAACCAGACCGAACAATACAGCCCCGCTGAAAGCTAACCAGCCAAAAGGTGCCGCCGATGAATATGAAGAGCTTTTGGCCATGTTCACTTTCCCTAGAGCCGTTCAGCGTTTCATGGAAATGCTGAACGGCTCTAATGTTTTGTTTTTCGCGGTTCCTTATCCTTTTGATGTAACCATCAAAAGGGGAACGGCTCTAAATCTATGAAAAAGTAATTTGCACGAGAGATATTGACCGCGCCTTAACCCGAATAATTGAGTCAAAACGCCGTTAATGAATTCTAAATTGCACTAAAAATTGCTGTTAAAACCTGGCGCTAAACTGTGCCTTGAACAAATCGGCTTCAACTTCTACTGGCTCGCCACCGAAATCGCTAAATTCATAACGCAGATAGCTAACGCCGAAGATCACATTCTCTGTCACCTTATAATCAACACCAACACCGCCCACCATTCCATAGCCCTCGAGCCCGGTGATATTTGTAGAGGCATAGGCTACACCAGCCGTTGCAAAGGGCAGGAATCGACCAAGATCATATCCAACGCGCAATCGCGCAGACATCAAATCATTTACCCGAATATTCAACGGACCATCGGTGGAAATGCTTGGTGCAATTTTGAACGTAGAACTCAGATTTATGAAATCTGCTTCAACGCCCACAACAACATTGTCAAATTGAGCATTATATCCAACATGAATTGACAGAGCTAAATCATCGCCCGTTGAAACAAAACCTGGTGTCCCACCAGTAAAGACAACCGGAAACCCATTGTCTCTATCAAAACGCTGGTCAACATCCTCGTATGAGGTATAGGAAACGCCGACACCCAGATAAAAACCCGACCAGTCGGATCCACCCGCAGCCTCGGATGCAATCGAGCCGCGCAGTTCCTGCGCCTGTACCGCTGTACCAGCCAGAAGCAATGCACCGACTGCAATAATTTTGATCAAATTAGTCATAAATCATACTCTCACTTAGATCCCATAGTAGTGCTTGATGGTTTCCAAACCATTAATTGGGAGATTTCAATTCACGCCACTTTTTTCTTACTCAATCGTTTATTCCCCCTGCGCAACGAGAATTTTTTCGCTGATTTAAGGAAATAAGCCGGCAGCTTTTCTTCATTCATCGGTTTGGCAAATAAATAACCTTGCAACATATCGCAGCCTATGCTGCTGAGATATTTAGCCTGTTCTTCTGCTTCCACGCCCTCTGCCGTAACCTTCATGTCAAGTTCCCTGGCCAATGTGGTAATCATTCGAACGATTTTCTTGCCTGCCTCATTGTCGGGCACTTTATCAATAAACGATTTATCAATTTTCAGTTTATCGAATGGCACATTCATTAGGTACGACAGGGAAGAATAACCCGTCCCAAAATCATCCATCGCAACCGAAACTCCCAAAGCCTTTAAGTTTTCCAGTTTGGAAATAACCTCTTTGGAATTGTTAATTAGCAGGCTCTCGGTAATTTCAAGTTCAAGCCGGGAGGCGGGCAGTCCTGTCTCTTTCAAAATCTGATCAACTTCCGCGACAATATCTTCCCGCATGAAGTGTTGGCCTGAAAGATTCACCGCAACAAAAGTGTGTTCAGGCCAGTTGAGCGCAGTTTTGCAGGCCTTCTTCAATATCCAATGACCGAGTTCAGAGATCAGATGGCTTTGCTCTGCCATCTCCACAAATTCGATAGGGGAAAGAAGGCCGCGAATGGGGTGTTCCCAACGAACAAGACTTTCCATTCCGGCAATTTCTCGAGTTTTTGCATCAACCAGCGGCTGAAAGTGCAGAACCAGTTCATCATTTTTAACCGCATCGCTGAGCTCAGCTTCTAACATGCGCTTTTCGCGCAGTTCAGAATCCATGCCGTTTTCAAAGAATCTGAATACCCCCCGGCCATCCGCCTTGGCGCGATAGAGTGCAAGATCGGCATTGCGGATGAGTTGGTCAGGGCGCGTACCATTAAGCGGGGCAAGCGCTATTCCGATGCTCAGCCCAATACGCAATTCCTCATTGTCCAGATAATACGGTTTACCAATTTCGCCAATCAGGCGTGCTGCCAACCGTGCAGCGGCACCCGCATCACCTTGATTGTCCATCAATATGGCGAACTCGTCTCCACCGAGGCGCGCAATACAATCCCCTTCGCGAACTTCGTCTTCCAGCCGTTCACTGGCTTCCGCCAGCAACCGGTCACCAGCCAAATGACCCCTGGTGTCATTAATCAGTTTGAATCCATCAAGATCCAAATACAATATTGTAAACGGCCGACCATAGCGTTCCATATTCGCCACTGACTTCGATAGACGTTCCGTAAACGAGCCGCGGTTCATCAGCCCGGTTAAGGTGTCACTATGGGCAAGTGTATCAATGCGATCTTCGGCCAGTTTTTCTGCCGTAATATCAAAACCGGTTCCCACAAACCCGATCACCTCACCATTGCTTTCAACCACCGGATGGCCACTTAAGCGAAGCCACATTTCCCCCATGCCCCGGTTGGTGCACAAAATAATGTCTTTGAACGGCTCATTGTTCTCTAGCGCTTTTTCCAACTCCTGAAGCTGTGTGCCCTTAATTGACGCAATACGATTCAAATACTCAACCAGCCTGATTGAATGAAGATCGACGTCCTTTGGCAACATTTCAGGAGGAAAGCGCGTCAATTGGCCAGCTGGATCAGTTTCCCAAACCCAATTGGAAGAAGCCTGTTGCAATTCGCTCAACAACATACTCGTTTTTGCGGTTTGCTCTTTTTCTTTTTCGCCCTTTATTACTGAATGAGTTAGCAGCTTGGCATAGATAGAAATGGCCACAAACACGCCCAGTGCAATAAGAACCAGGATTATATACATAAAGAACGTGGAGTTTGACGGCGGAAGCGCCCAAAGGGCATAGATGCTGCCAAAAACAACTGGCAGAATAAACGCGAGAACCGCCCGTGGAATTGCGGCAAACAGGCAACCACCCGAAATCAGGGTGGTGGAAAGGGCGATAGCAAGTGGTGTTTTAAGCTCAGCTGATCCAAGCATACTAAACAATGGTCCAGCCGAACCCCAAACGAGTCCCAACATGAATGCTGAAAAATGAACCGGAAACAAACTGCGCTTTATCTCGGATTCATAAGCGGTCTTACCCTTCAAATACAATTGTTTATGGCGGTTGTTTTTTGCCCAGGAGAACCCAGAGTGAATCAATACCAACCCCAGAGCGCCCACCCAAAGAGTTTTTCCCAGCACATTTCCACTCTCGGCATACATCCAAAGGAGCAACGCGGCCGTAATCAGATTCACCAAACCAATGACAGGGATAAGTTTCTTTGTTGATCTTATTCGGACATTTTTCAGCTTAGCTTGATATTTCAAGCCTAATCCGCTTTTCAGCACGTCTATTTGATTTTCGGTTATACTCAAGAGTGTTCCCAACCAGCCTGTTATTCAATCGTCTCATTCGTTGTTTTTAAGGCATATGCATTAACGCTTGGTTGACTCTGGAAATTATGATCCCCTAAGGCCCGTGGACATTGGTAACAAATAAATAACCATGACTGATGATAACAATTTCCTAACCATCATTTTTAACCGCCATTTTCCCCTCATCCTCCATTCTGGCCGCAACAACATCACCTGGGTGGCGAGAACAATGACGAACAACACCAATAAACGTATACCTGAATCGGCTTTAACCGGAAGCCTGCGCGATCACAGACTGCCTGAGGGCACTCATCTTATTGACCGGGTCAATGGATTTTATAAATGGCAGAATTTGCGCCGCGAAAATGATGTCTGGCCCTATGCAAAGTCTACGTCTTCTGCGCCAAAGACTCACACAACCGCAAAAACAGATGCCGGTCAGGAAATTGCCGGAGTAAATTTTGCTTCTCAGGATTATCTGACACTTGCCTCCCACCCTTCTATTAAAGAAGCAGCATTGAAGGCAATTAAAGACTATGGTGTTCACAGCGCCGGCTCCGGTGCCCTTTTAGGCAACACCACGGGTTCGCTTGCTTTGGAAAGCGAAATTTCAGATTTTCTGGATGGTCGCCCCACAGTGCTTTACCCCACAGGCTGGTCAGCCGGGTTTGCCTCCGTTCAAGGTATTATACGCCCCGATGATCATGTGGTGATTGATGTTTTGGCCCACTCATGCCTCCAGGAAGGCGCGCGCGCCGCCACATCTAATATCCATTTTCACGGCCATTTAAATATTCGTGCGGTTGAACGCCGTCTTCAACGCATTCGTTCCCGTGATACCAAAAATGGTATCCTAGTTATTACCGAGAGCCTTTTCTCCATGCATTCCGATACCCCGGACATCGGCGCTCTGCGCGCTCTTTGCGACGAGTATAATGCCCAACTTCTGGTGGATTGCGCCCATGATTTTGGTTCAATCGGCGAGGTTGGTCTCGGCCATCTTGGGTTGCAGAATATGGTTGATGCCGCCGATATTATTATCGGTTCATTTTCCAAAACATTCGCCTCAAATGGCGGGTTCGTGAGTGTGAAAACGATCGAAGCAGCTGAGTATCTGAAATACTACAGTGCCACCCAGACGTTCTCAAACGCCCTTTCCCCGGTACAAGCCGCAACAGTTTTGGAAGCATTCAGTATTGTTCGCTCCAACGAGGGCAAAAGGCGCCGTAAATCACTGATGAACAATGTTTTGTATATGCGCCGTGAAATGAAGAAGGTTGGTCTTGAAACCCTTGGCGATCCTTCCGCTATTATTCCGGTTCGGGTGGGCGCAGAGGGCCTTGCCCGTATTGCATCACGCAATTTGAGCACCCTTGGTGCCATCGCCAATCTGGTGGAATATCCTGCTGTTCCCCAAGGCGGTGCGCGTTTCCGCGTACAGGTTATGTCTGAACACACGTCAGAGGATATTGACACTCTGGTTAAATTGATGTTGCAGGCAATGAAAGAGGCTGACCTTGAATATCGCACCTATCGGGAAGACGAAAATTCCAGCATTCATCCGGCTTCGATTCCCGTGCAACAAACCACCGGGCGCGCCGCATAATCAATCCAGACAATTTCGCGATCAGGCGTTCTGTATCCTGACTATTTCTACTAATTTATTATTTCGATGAAGGAAATAAAATGCCCAAACAGAGCAGAATTTTAGCAGTAGACGACGATGTGGATTCAGCCGAACTTATTGTTCGGGTCGCTGAGCGTTGCGGCTATGAAGGTTTTGCTACTTCCGATTCCCGCGGTGTTACAAACCTCACCGCAGCTTTGCAGCCCGACGTTATGGCGATTGATGTCAACATGCCAAATATTGACGCGCGCGGTCTGCTCTCATTGCTCTCTGAAGCCGGATATACCGGCCATATTATTGTTGCCAGTGGCGCTGAGATGAAGGTTCTTGAAGAGACCCAGCAATATGGAATCGAAAAAGGCCTGTCCATGCCTTTCGTCCTGCAAAAGCCTATTGATTTTCAATTGCTAAGAAAACATTTGTTGGATGACAAGCTGAAAACGGCGACAGGTTAGAGCCCGTTAATTAGGACCCAACCTCTCCCCGGTTCATTCGCTCTAGCCGTTCAACATGGCCAGGCATCGTTCCATTTTGGAGAGCAACCTGGGTAAATCCACCGGTTTGGTGTCAAAATCAACACACCCGGCTTCAAAAGCCTTTTTGCGATCCGTTTCGAAGGCGCTCGCTGTGAGCGCAATGACGGGAATATTTACCGTATCCGGATTTAGCTTGATCTGACGCGTGGCTTCACAGCCATCCATTTCACCAAGACCAATATCCATAAGAATCAGATCCGGCTTCAAGTCGATCGCGGCTTGAATCCCCGTTGGTCCATCAACAGCAAACCGCACCGTGTACCCACGGCGTTCCAAACGGCGTCCCAGCACGTCCCTATTCACTGCATTGTCTTCAACCACCAATACCAAAGTCATAGCTTCACTCGTTTTATTTTAGCCCCAAGTTGACCGTTACCGACAACCTATCCAAAAAAACAACTGGTAATGAATTTTACACTTCATATCACTACCGATCAACTCCTAATATATTTACCGCGCTACCCAGTTTTTGCCAACTGTTCAATTGTTGCCAATGCCAGTTTCAATTTCTCACTATCAAGCGGCTTTTCAATAAATCCAGCAGCCTCAAATTTCCGCGCTTTTTCCTTGTCCGTCACATTACTAATCATGAGTACAGGAATTTGGGCCGTTTGCGGATCAGATTTCAGGGCACCTATTACATCCCAGCCATCCAATCCCGGCATGACCACATCGAGGAGAATGACATAGGGTTTAATTGTTTGCGCCAATTGCAAAACACCTTCCGGTGAATCCGTTGAAATGGTTTTATAACCCTCTCTGTTCAGCAACCGTTCGGCCACATCGAGAAAGTTTCGGTCATCATCAATTACCAGCACGCTGCGTCTGTTATTATCGCTCGAATTGGAAGAAGAATTGTATTGCGCATCTGCCCGCGCTTTAACGTTTTTCAAGCCGCGAATTGCCCCATCGAGCGTATTTGCATTTCCGGAAACATGATAATTGCCCCCGTCAGTTTTTGACAAATCAACAATTGCTTCTTCCGCAAGCAATGTCGAAGTATCCTCGACCGGCCCTTCATTTTCTTCTTCTATCTGAACAACATGGGCAGGCAGATATATCGTAAAGCAGGAGCCCTCTCCCAGTTTACTTTCAAGGGTAATTTTACCACCCATTAAACGGCAAAGGTTTTGGCTCAATGAAAGGCCAAGGCCGGTACCGCCAAATTTTGCGGTAATGGATGAATTGGCTTGGGAGAAATTACGGAAAAGATTGTTCAGGTTTTCTTCAGAGATACCAACCCCCGTATCGCGAACCGAAATGGAGACCCATTCTTTATCATCTTTTTCAAAACGCTCTACCGATATTGTAATCTGTCCGTTTTCAGTAAATTTCGAAGCGTTGGACAATAGGTTCAATATTGACTGACGCAATTTGGTTGCGTCCATATGCACGTCACCAAGATTTTCATCTTTCAGCAAAACAAAAGCGTTTGTGTTCTTTGCGGCCAACGGGCGTGCGGTCGCTTCAAGCTCGGTAATAAATTTATCCAGATTGAATGTTTCCAGATAGAGATCCGCTTTACCTGCTTCAATTTTTGAAATGTCGAGAATATCATTCACCATGGCCAGCAGGTGTTTGCCGGCGGCAGAAATTTTCTGCAAGTCAGCAATTTGTTCGCCGCGTCCATCAAGCTCCGCATCCTCCAGAAGAATTTCACTATAGCCCAGCACTGCATTCAGCGGAGTACGCAATTCATGGCTCATATTCGCCAGGAAGCCCGATTTGGCATTGTTGGCCTTTTCCGCTTCATCTTTTGCATTCGTCAATTCAGTCAGGGTGGATTGATGGCGGTCAATTTCTTTCAACAATTCAGATTGTGAATC
>QILU01000224.1 GCA_003233475.1 Ahrensia sp. | reverse complement strand
ACAGCACCTGGAATATTCGCCCGGAAGAGTTTTTAGGCAACAGCCCGTTCCGCGAATTGATTTTGATAAATGATTTTGAAGCCCAGTCGCTTTCCCTGCCATTTATGAAGCCTGAGAGTTTGCATAATTTGGGCGGCATTCCCCCATCCTCTCACAGTAGCCAAACCAAAGCAGTTTTGGGGCCAGGCACAGGGTTAGGCGTGGGAGTTCTTGTTCGAGCAGAAAACAGATGGATTCCTGTCTCCGGGGAAGGGGGACACAGCGACATTGGCCCGCAAAGCCATGACGAAATGGATATCTGGTCTTATCTTAAAAAGATATTAGGACACAATAATACAAAAGGACGGATAGCTGCCGAACAGATTTTATCCGGTCAGGGCCTTCTGGTCAGGGCCTTCTCAACCTCTATAAAGCCTGTTGCCTGGCAGAAGAAACCAAGCCCCGACTTAAAACCCCCGAAACGATAACCAAGGTGGCACTCGATAATTCCAACCCGCAGGCAGTAACGACGCTAAATCTATTTTGCACCTGTCTTGGTAGATTTGCCGGAGATTTGGCACTGACTTCAATGGCAAAAGGGGGCGTTTATATTTCCGGCGGAATTGTCAAAGAAATACTGCCGTTCCTGAGCCAAAGTGGGTTTCGATCAGCCTTTGAAAATAAAGCTCCGCACAATTCGCTGCTGCAGGAAATTCCAACCTTTGTGGTAACCCATGAACTGCCAGCCCTTGTGGGACTTGCCGCCTTCGCTAATGACCCGGCCTCAGTTATTATGGATATTGATAATCGGCGCTGGCGTCGCCCCCAAATGCATGAGCCGGACACAGTGATGAATTAGATACACAAGTTGAAAATTGTAACCCACTCCATTGGGCAAGTGTGAAAGGCGTGTTATAGAGTCTGGTAAGTAACAGGTATTCTGCGCAGTTTTAGCGCTTTAAGATGAATTGACGAAATTTCCGTGAAAAGACTCGCACAACTCTTCATAAAATCCCCCGAAGATATGGGTGTTTTTCAGCGTATGGCGATGGATAACTTTCGCCTCTACCGGCGCGATTACGCCATTGCCTGTTTTTGCCTTCTCGTAATTGCGGGAACAACGGCCTACAGCGCCTATCTCATGGGGCCGATCGTCAAGGACGTTTTTTACGGGAACAATTTTAACCGGGCCATCACTTTGTCTTTGGTGGTGATCGGAATTTTTTTACTCAAAGGCGGGATGACATATATCCAAAACGTCCTGCTCAATAAAATTGGCAACAATATTGTTGCCCGATATCAGCGCCGCATTTTTACCCACCTGCTTGATCTGGATGTACAGTTTTTTGCGAAACAGCATTCGGCGACATTGGTCAGTCAGCTAAATCAAAACGTTATCGGTGTTCGCGATTTACTCAACACCGTGGTTCTTGGATATGTGAGAGACCTGGTTACCTTAATCGGGCTGGTAGGCGTGATGGTTTACCGTGATCCTTTGATGTCTGCCGCCATGCTTATTATCGGGCCCATCGCGCTAATGACCTTAGCCAGATATGCCCGCCGGGTAAAAGTCATTGCCCGTGAAGAAGTTCAAATTAACGCGCAGGTGGCGACCGCCATGCAAGAGGTCGCCCATGGCATTCCCGTGGTGAAAGCCTTCACGATGGAAGAGCAGCTTCAGGAAAAATTGGCGGCACTGACTATAAAAGCCGAATCCCGCTCCAACAAAATTGCGAGAATTACCGCGCGAACCAGCCCTTTAATGGAAACAATCGCAGGCTTCGCCATTGCAGCAGTTATTGCTTATGGTGGCTGGCGGGTTATCAATCATGGCTATGAGCCGAGCGATCTGACCTCCTTCATGACAGCCCTTTTGCTGGCCTATGAGCCGGCTAAAAAGCTGGCCCGCCTTCGGGTGGTGCTGGAACGCTCCATGGTCAATGCCCGCATGATCTACGAAATTCTCGACACTCCGGCCCCCCAGCTCGATATATCAGACAAGGTGGATTTCACCATGAAAAAGGGGCGAATTGAATTTAAGAACGTAAACTTCAGTTATCAGGAAGCGAAAGAGGGGTCAAACGGCGAGGTTGATGAATTTTTTGACCCCTCACCAGTCTTGCGCAAGCTGTCTTTTGTCGCTGAATCCGGGAAAACCACAGCTCTTGTGGGACCATCAGGGGGTGGCAAGTCCACAATCGTTTCCCTGCTGCAAAGATTTTATGAGCCGGATTCTGGTACAATCTCCATCGATGGGCAAAACATTTCTGATGTGCGAACCCATGATCTGCGTTCAAAAATCGCCTATGTTTCCCAACACCCGGTTTTGTTTCAAGGAACCGTGCGCGACAATTTGCGTTATGCCAGACCGGAAGCCACGGATAGGGAGATCGAAGCCGCAGCGCGCAGTGCACAGGCCCATGACTTTATTACCGCACTACCACAAAGTTACGATACCGAGTTGGGGGAAAACGGTGCAAATCTTTCCGGCGGCCAGCGCCAGCGTCTCTCCATTGCCCGCGCAATTGTGCGCGATACGCCGATATTGTTGCTCGATGAAGCCACTTCCGCATTGGACAACCAATCGGAAGCCCTGGTGCAGACGGCGCTTGATGAATTGATGAAAGGCCGCACCACGCTTGTTGTTGCCCATCGCCTGTCAACAATTTCCGGGGCGGATTCCATTGTGGTGATTGATCGCGGTGAAGTTGTTGATCAAGGCAGCCATCAGGAACTTGTGGCCCAGGGCCGGGGCGTTTATGCAAGACTGCATAATGTAAACGCGGGTTAGAGCGCTTATGGTTCGTCAAATGATACAAAACGGTCAACAGGCGACCCGGTTTGGAGAATCCCCATGGCTGACATGAAACTTGTTGTTGTGGGCGCAGCAGGGCGCATGGGCCAAACCCTGGTTCGTGCAATTGCCTCAACCAAAGGGGTGACAGTAAGCGCCGCGATTGAACACAAAGGGTGCGAAGCGCTGGGGGCAGATGCGGGTGAATTGGCCTCAATCGGCGCAATTGGTGTTCCCATAACGGATGACGCCATAACCGCATTTGCGAACGCTGATGGGGTAATTGATTTCACCATTCCAGCCGCCAGCGTTGAATTTGCAGACCTCGCGGCCAAGGCTCGCATTGTCCATGTGATCGGCACCACCGGCTGCAGCAAACAGGACGAGGTAAAATTTGATGCCGCCGCCCGCAATGCCCGAATTGTTAAATCCGGAAATATGAGCCTTGGGGTAAACCTGCTGGCGGCGCTGGTGCAAAGGGCGGCAAAAGCCCTGCCCGCGGCTGATTTTGATATTGAGGTGTTAGAAATGCACCATAAACATAAGATTGATGCCCCGTCCGGTACGGCGCTCCTGTTGGGAGAAGCCGCAGCGAAGGGGCGCGAAATTGATCTGGATAAAAACAGCACCCGCACCCGTGATGGAATAACCGGGCCGCGCGAAGAAGGCACTATTGGCTTTGCCACCCTGCGCGGCGGGTCGGTTATTGGTGAGCATTCAGTGATGTTTGCCGGCGAAGGCGAGACCATTGAAATTTCCCACCGGGCCACCGATCGATTGTTGTTTGCCCGGGGTGCGGTGAAAGCAGCCCTTTGGGCCTGGAAACAAAAACCCGGGCGCTATGATATGATTGACGTGCTGGGAATTTAATTAAAACTTCTAACTGCGAATTGGAATTTACATGTCTGGAACTCTCGTCCTTGTCCGCCATGGCCAAAGTGAATGGAACAAAAAAAACCTGTTCACCGGATGGCGCGATCCCGATCTCACCAAACAGGGGGTTAAAGAAGCCATTGAGGCCGGGCGGGCTTTAGGTGAGCGCGGCATGAAATTTGATATTGCCTTTACCTCAATCCTGATTAGGGCGGAGCGCACCTGCCAGTATATTCTGGATGGAGTGGGCCAAAGCAAGCTTGAAACCATCCACAACGTGGCGTTGAATGAACGCAATTACGGCGATCTCGCAGGCTTAAACAAGGACGATGCACGGGAGAAATGGGGGAAAGAACAGGTGCATATCTGGCGCCGCTCCTACGACACCCCGCCGCCGGGCGACGAGGGGGAAAGCCTGAAGGATACGGGCGCGCGGGTGTGGCCCTATTATATGATTGAAATTCTGCCAAGAGTGCTGCGCGGCGAAACCGTTCTGGTCGCTGCCCATGGAAATTCCCTGCGTTCTGTGGTGATGATTTTGGACAATTTAAGCACCAAGGAAGTTACCACATTAAATCTGGGAACCGGTGTGCCGCTTATTTACAAAATGAACCCGGATTCAACTATCGCTAAAAAAGAAATCCTGGGGGATCAAAGCGCGGCTCATTGATCCTTATTATCTACCCAATCGCTGATCAACCGGTTTGCAATTGCCAATTTCGGTGGCACCATAAATTGCTGCGACCCATCTTTATTCACGGGGCCAACTCCCGCCATAATGGCGCGTAATTCATTGCGGGAGAACCAGCGGCAATCCTCCAGTTCTCGCCCGTCCTTTTCAATATCATCATCCAATGCCTCACCGTAACAACCGATCATTAAAGTATGGGGAAACGGCCAGGGCTGGGTGGCATGGTAGCGCACTTCGCCAACCCGAATATTGCTCTCCTCAAAAGTCTCCCGGCGAACAGCGGTTTCAATGGTCTCACCTGCTTCGACAAATCCGGCCAGCGAAGAATACACCCCGGGAGGGAAATTGTGGGACCGGCCAAGAAGGCATTTATCGCCTCGAACAATCAGCATAATGACCACCGGGTCGGTGCGCGGAAAAAACTCCCGCTCGCAGGAATTACACACCCGTTTCACTCCGCCTCCGCGCATCTGGGTCGCAGACCCGCAATGGCCGCAAAACCGGGTGGAAGAATGCCATGCCAGATAAGCAGCCCCTTGCGCCAACTGGCCAAGCTCATCATTGGGCAACAAAAATTGCGCCGCAATGGAGCGATAATCAACCGCTTTCAAAGGCTCCGGCAGATCGAAATTTCCCTCATCATCCGGCCCTATTCCAAGGGGAATAGCAAGACGCGGCTTTCCCCCATCGTATCCCAACAACACGGCCCGATCCATTTTGGGGTCAAACGGGGTGAGTTCACTGATTTGAAACAGGCCGCGTGGCACTTCGTTTTCAAAAGCGATCAGCACCCGGCCTTTCGCCATGCCGAAGGCGCAGGCTTGCGGGTCAGCCAAAGCCAATTCCAAACACCCCTCTTCCCGTTCTTCTGAACAACGTTCCAGCCGATTACCGGAAAAGGAAAGCTGGTGGCTTATCTCCGGGGGATTGAATTTGGGATCAAGAAAAGAACGTGACACGAAACTCTTCTTTCAATTGCTCTGCTAACGCTTTGCCATCAGCCCCTGAATATTTCTCAGCCTCGCCAAAGCCCCAAACGGGTGAAGGCCAGTTTGGGTCGCCTTCACGGCGCGCCACCACATGGATATGAAGCTGGCTGACAATATTGCCGATGGCGGCGGTGTTGATTTTGGAAGCTCCAGTAAAAGCTTTCAGCTTCTCCCCGATGTGGGAAGCCATCCGCATAACATTCTCCTGTTGTGGAACAGACAGATCGTGCAATTCCACCGCATCAGCAACTTGCGGAATGAGGATGATCCACGGCCAGCGCTTGTCATTCATCAATCTAAATTCACATTCTGAAGTGCTGAACACAAAAAATGTATCCACCTTCAAACGGGCATCAAGTTTCCACGGATTATTTAATTCAGACATCAGGTGTTATTTAATCCAAACATGAAAGCCACTTAACAGGATTCTTAAGGAATTGGGAAAATAATATCTCTCCCTCCTCTTGCCTTTTGGGTGGGCAGCCATGATATGATTATCTTGGAAGGCTGGTTTGTGGACGCGCCACTCGCCAATCGGGTCAGATCGGGAACGAAGCAGCCCCAACGAGATTCCGGCACGGGTCACGTTAAGCCAGTCCTTCCACCTTTAACCCAAACGGGTATGATTGATACGGATATTTGCGGGATTGGCATGAGTGAAAATAACGCCGACACCGAATATCGCGTTCTGGCAAGGAAATACCGGCCGGACAGTTTTGAAGACCTCATTGGCCAGGAGCCGATGGTTCGTACCCTTTCCAACGCCTTCGCTACTAACCGCATCGCCCAGGCCTATATGCTGACCGGGGTGCGCGGGGTGGGTAAAACCACCACGGCACGCATATTGGCCCGCGCCCTCAATTACGAATCCGATAGTATAACCAGCCCAACGCTGGATTTATCAGAACCCGGCATTCATTGCCCGTCCATCATGGAAGGTAACCACCCTGATGTGATCGAGATGGATGCGGCTTCCCATACCGGCATTGGTGATATTCGCGAGATCATTGCCAGCGTGCGCTACAAGCCGGTGACAGCCCGCTACAAGGTTTATATTATTGACGAAGTGCACATGCTGTCCACCGCGGCCTTTAACGGGTTGTTGAAAACCCTGGAGGAACCGCCGGAGCATGTGAAATTTATTTTCGCCACCACAGAAATCCGCAAAGTCCCGATCACTGTTCTTTCGCGCTGCCAACGGTTTGATTTACGCCGCATTGATGCAGGGGAAATGACCGAACTTTTGGCAAAAATTGCCGGAATTGAAAAAATTGAATTTGAAGATGAGGCCCTGGCAATGATTGCCCGCGCGGGGGAGGGTTCGGCGCGTGATGCGTTATCCCTGCTCGATCAGGCCATCGCCCATTCTTCTGGTTCGGGGAAAGGAAAAATACTGGCGGAAAATATTCGCTCCATGCTGGGTCTGGCGGACCGGGCGCGGATGATTGATCTGTTTGAACACATTATGAAGGGGGACATCGAAAGCGCCCTGAATGAGTTGAAAGAACAATATGATGTGGGGGCCGAGCCTGCCACGGTTTTGAGTGATTTGGCCGAATTCGTGCATTTTGTAACCCGGGTGCGGTATGTGGATACGGCATTGAATGACCCTTCCCTGTCACAGGAAGAAAAGACCCGCGGCAAAGCCTTTGCCGAACAACTCTCGCCACGGATATTGGGGCGTGCCTGGCAAATGTTGCTAAAGGGCATTGCCGAAGTGCAGTCATCACCCCGCCCGCTCGCTGCGGCAGATATGGTGTTGGTGCGGTTGACCCATGCAGCGGATTTGCCCACGCTTGATGAAGCTTTGAAAAATTTAGGTACGGGAACGGGCGCAGGTACCGGCGCAATTACGGCTCCCACAAAAGGTGGCGGTAGTGGCGGCGGCAGCGTTATGAAACAGGTGGCCAACGGGCCAGCACTGATTGTCAGCAATGAAGCGGAAGCCGCTCCGGCTCAGGAACTGGTGGTGAAAGAAAAACCCGCTCCCCTGCAGGCAGTTTATGAGAATGTGGAAACGCTCTCCGATTTGCTGAACGTCGCGGAGAAAAAACGCGACATAAAATTCAAACTGTTGTTGAGAAACAATTTTAGTGAAATCTCGTTTGCCCCGGGTAGAATAGAATTCAAGCCTGTGGGAAATGCGCCGCCGAATATTGTACAAATTCTCCAATCCCGCCTGTGCGATTGGACCGGAAAACAATGGGAAATCATTGTTGGTGAAAAAGACGGTGAGGCCACGATAAAACAAGTGGAAGCCGCAACCCGCGAACAGGATTTTAGTGACGCGGAAGCCGATCCGGTTGTGGCTGCCGTGCTCGCAACATTTCCAAAAGCAACGATACTGGACGTGCGGTTTCCAGATCAGGAAAACGAAGACGGATTGAATGAGGCTGACGTTGTGAATGCCGGGCTTGATAATCCTGATGAAGATGGGGAAGACAACAGGGCGGAAACGCCGGTTGCTAACCCGAATTCTGACGGCATGGACGATTATTTTAATTAGGGTCAAAACCCAGAAAATGGAGAAGGTTCGATGAAAGACATCATGGGCATGATGGGTAAAGTCAAAGAAATGCAGGAAAAAATGGAAACCATGCAGGCGGAGCTGGAAGAGCTTGAAGCCGAAGGCATGGCGGCGGGTGGCATGGTCATCGTTACCCTTTCCGGCAAAGGCACGTTAAAAGGGATCAAAATTGACTCGTCCTTAATGAAAGAAGGGGAAGAGGAAATTCTGGAAGATCTGATTATCGCTGCCCACAATAATGCCAAGGGGCGCTCGGAAGAGCTGGCCCGGGAAAAAACTGCCGAACTAACAGCCGGCCTACCAATTCCGCCCGGCATGAAATTGCCATTTTAGCGAAACTCCCGGTAAGCCAGACTAAATCGGATGATGGTTGTAATCACCACCACAATCGCGAATATGTAGGCTAGGATAGTAAACCATGCCGGGAACAGGCACATGAGGATAAATACTGCGATTGTTTCGCCCGCTTCGGCCAGTCCGAATGAATAGAGAATACTCTTATTCCCCCGCGCTCCCTCAACAAGCCCGCGTTTTTCAGCAATTAATCCGTAGGCCAAAAAACTTGCACCATTCACATAGAACACCAACAGCAATACCCCCCCCGCGACGGCATTTGTCTCAGGGTTCGACATTATAAATGCCAGCGGGATCATGCCGTAAAAAGCGAAGTCCAGGACTATGTCCAAAAATCCACCCAGATCAGTTTTTCCGGAGATACGCGCAATTGCCCCGTCCAGCCCGTCACAAAGGCGCGAAAATAACAACAAGACCAATCCTGAAAGAAAATACCCTTGAGCTATCGCCAGCGCCGCACCGCCACCAACAACAAACCCCGACCAGGTGACCATGTTTGCGCTCACTCCCGCACCCGCCAACCCGGCCCCGGCCCGGTTCAAAGCCGGATCAATGAAAGTTCGAATGGTGCTGTCAAACATGAATTGGTGCTTTATCTAAATTGGTCGGATGGATACAATGGTGATAACGGTTGGGCGGGTTTGCAACAACTGAAACAAATTTGAATTGGTCGATGGCTGGATAGCATGAAATCTGATGAGAATAAATCCGGTCGTTATGAAGCGATAACCCGCGACATTCGGGTCTCCGTAATGCCGCATTACCTCGATGCACAATCAGACCCCGAAAGCGATCACTTTGTCTGGGCCTATGAGGTGGAGATAGTGAATGAAGGTCGCTCCACCGTGCAATTACGGGAGCGCACCTGGCTGATTACTGACGCCAATGGCAAACGTGAAAGGGTGCATGGGCCGGGTGTTGTGGGGGAGCAGCCTATATTAAATCCCGGGGGATGCCTTTCAATATTCCAGCGGTTGCCCGCTAACCACCCCATCGGGGTTTATGGTCGGCAGTTATACGATGAGCGACGAGGGTGGCGATCGGTTTGAAATTGATATTCCGGCGTTTTCCCTGGATTTACCGGGCGGGCGGAGCACGGTGAACTAATGCCTCAATTATCTTCACCTCCCAGTCCCCCATCCACCGGCTCTTCGTCTTCCCGTGTAGCGTCCGGGCGAATTTTTCTCGACCCCCGGCCGATCATATTGGTAATTGGCGTGTTTCTGATGATCATGGGGGTCGCGATGCTGTTGCCCGCTTTTGTAGATGTCGTCTTCGCCCCTGAAGAATCGTGGATATTTGCCGGTTCCGCCCTGTTCACCATTTCCGCCGGTGGCTTCATGTTTCTGGCCACCCGGGGGGGGAATCACGGGCTGAACACGCGCCAGGCCTTTATTATGATGGTGTTGGTTTGGGTGGCACTTTCTGCTGTTGGTGCTTTGCCCTTCTACTGGTCGGGTTTTGTGCCGAGCTATACCGATGCGTTGTTTGAATCCATGTCGGGCCTCACCACAACCGGCGCAACGGTTATGACCGGGCTTAATGAAATGCCACCGGGAATTTTATTATGGCGTGGAATTCTACAATGGCTGGGTGGGCTTGGGATTATTGTGATGGCGGTTTCAGTGCTGCCCATGTTGCAAATTGGCGGCATGCAGTTGTTTAAGGTTGAGGCCTTTGAGACGCCCGAAAAAATTCTGCCCCGCGCGACGCAGATTTCCGGCTTTATCACTTCCGTATTCCTGCTTCTCACCTCCCTTTGTTTTGCCGCTTACCTGATGGCCGGAATGAATATCTTGGACGCTGCTGTGCACGCCATGACAACGGTGGCAACGGGAGGATTTTCCACTTACGATGAGTCGCTTGGATATTTCAATAGCGCAAAGATTGACCTCATTGCGACCCTTTTCATGATCATCGGCTCCCTGCCCTTCCTGCTTTATGTTCAGGCCTTGCAAGGGAAAATAAAACCGTTGTTTAGGGATGGTCAGGTGCGGGTGTTCCTGATGTTGTTGGGGGTCACCGTTCTATTTGCCTGGATTATTGAGGAAGCCTACGGCATTCGCGTGGGAGTAGAGGCTTTGCGATTTGCGCTGGTCAATGTGACATCTATTTTGACCGGTACGGGATACGCCACCACCGCCTATGACGGTTGGGGATCGGTTGCTGTGGCGTTGTTCTTCTTTATCATGTTCATTGGCGGATGCGCCGGTTCCACTTCCTGCGGCATAAAAATTTTTCGCTTTCAGGTGTTGTTTCAAAATATCAAACAGCATCTGTCTCAGATCGTTTACCCTCACGGGGTGTTTACGCAAAAATTCAACGGCCGCCCGATCAGCGAAAATGTCACCTCCGCCGTTATGAGCTTTTTCTTTCTCTATATCGCTTCATTTGCAGTAAGCGCGATGGCGCTATCTCTGGTGGGGGTGGATCCGTTGACAGCACTTTCGGGTGCCGGGTCGGCGATATCCAACGTGGGACCGGGACTTGGGGCGCTGATTGGACCTTCAGGAAATTACCAGTCCCTGCCGGATGCGGCAAAGTGGATATTGTCTGCGACCATGTTGCTGGGGCGATTAGAATTGTTCACATTGCTGGTGATGTTGAGCCCAAGATTTTGGCGGGTGTAAAAACTTTTATTTTCACGCGGTTCCTTATCCTTTTGATGAAACCATCAAAAGGGGAACGGCTCTATTCTCCCGCGCTCAACAAGGTACCGGATTTGATTTCGGGAACTGAACGCCCGAACAGAGCACGGAATACGCGGGAGATATCATCGCCGATGCCGATAAAGGCTGGCACCAGAAACAGCACGAGAATGGTGGCCGACGCCAGACCGAAAACCATGGTGGTCGCCATGGGCAACAGGAACTGGGCCTGCAGGCTTTTCTCAAACATCAAGGGCACCAGCCCGCCAATTGTTGTCAAAGAAGTCAGCAACACAGCGCGCAATCTGTCACGGCTCGCCCCTACAACTGCCGATCTCAAACCTTCCCCCTCCTCCAATCGCTCATCCAGGCGCGACACCAGTATGATAGAATCATTTACCAATATACCCGCCAGCCCCAACAGGCCGATAAAGGATAATATGGTCAGCTTCATATCGAGCAGATAATGGCCGTAAAGCATTATCGCAAAGGGGCGCCAATAGGATGCAAAAACCCACGCGAGAACAATGTAGATAACAGTGAGCGCTATCAGCGCCCCCAACTGTAAATCGGCGAACGCTTTGCGCCGCTCCTCATCGCGGCCGGAATACCGATAGCTCACCCCGAAGCGTTCGGTTAGCTGCTGAATTCCAGAAGCTTCCATATCCTCGATTGCCTTTTCAGTCGTGCTGATATTGATATCGATGTTACCGGTAACAGAAACAGTTGCTTTGCCGTCGATGCGTTCGATCACCGCGAAACCCTGACTTTCCTTAATTGAAACAACTTCTGAGAGCGGGACAAACTCATTCAGTGGGCTTTTCAGTTCAAAATTTCGCAAGGCGGCGGTGCCGTTGTTTCGCAGAATTTTGGAAACCCGCACGGTTATTTCATCATCCCCATCGGCAAAACGGCGGGGTATCGCCCCTTCAAATGAATTGCGTAACTGGCGGCCCACATCTTCAATGGTGAAGCCAAGGGCTGCTCCGCGCGGTTTCAGTTCCATGGCAAGTTCGGGTTTGCCATAGGGCAAATCATCGCTGACACCAGAGACGCCGTTAATGTTCTGAACCAGTGGAACAAGTGCGGTGGCTGCCTGTTTCAGCACGTTAATATCGGTGCCTTGCAGTTGAATATCTACATCCCGCCCGGGTGGCCCGGTGTGAGGAGCAAAAAGAGC
>QILU01000220.1 GCA_003233475.1 Ahrensia sp. | reverse complement strand
GCAAAGGCCGGGCGGCGGAAACGATCTTTCAAACGCGATGCCAACAGACCAACAACGCCGGCATGCCAGGTGTCGCTTTGCGTGATCAATATCGCCGGGCCATCGCCCAATCCAATTTCGGCATCCGCTTCATCTATCGCCTGTTTAAGCATGGCCTGTTCCATGGCCTGGCGTTCACCGTTGAGCTTATCCAATTGGGTGGCTATCGCTTCGGCTTCAATCGGGTCTGATGTGGTCAACAATTTTGCCCCCAAAGCGGCATCCCCAATACGGCCCCCGGCATTTATACGCGGGCCCAAAACAAAGCCCAAATGCCACGGCGCTGCGGGCCCGTCCTGACGGGCAACTTTTGCCAGCGCCACAAGCCCGGGGTTGGATTGTTTGTGCATCACTTCAATGCCGCGCGAAACAAACGCCCGGTTCAACCCTTTCAACGGCACCACATCGCAAACAGTGCCAAGGGCCACAATATCCAGCCAGTTCATCAAATCCGGCGGGTTACGGGTATCGTTGAAATAACCCCGCTTTCGCAATTCACGGTTCAAGGCCACGAGGGTCAGAAAAACAACGCCTGCGGCACACAAATGACCCTGATGGGACATATCGTCTTCCCGGTTGGGGTTCACCAGAGCCACAATATCGGGAAGCGTATCACCAACCTGATGATGATCTAGTACGATCACATCCGTTCCCAGTTCCACGGCCAGTGCCAGGGCTTCGTTGCTGGTGGATCCGCAATCCACCGTGATCAAAAGCCGGGCACCGCGCTCAATCAGCTCGCGAATTGCCGGGCCATTGGGGCCATACCCTTCAAAAATTCGATCGGGGATATAGATTTCCGCGGTGAGACCGCAATGGCGAAGGAATTTTGCCATGAGCGCGCTAGAGGTTGCGCCATCCACGTCGTAATCTCCAAAAATAGCAACGGCCTCCCCCTTTTCCACGGCATCGGCCAGACGGTTGGCCGCCAGGTCCATATCGGTCAGGGTGGAGGGATCGGGCATTAAGTCGCGCAATGTGGGGGCAAGAAAACCCGGGGCTTCCTCCAGTGTTACCCCGCGCCCGGCAATTACCCGCGCCACCAGTTCATCAATCTGCAACGCCTCGGCCATGCGCTGCGCCTGACCAAGCTGCAAAGTATTGGCCCGCTCCACCCAGCGCTGGCCGGTTACAGAGCTATCCACTTCGAGAAAGGCGCGCTCATCTTGATCCATGGGACGATTTTAATTCCAAATTGCGCGAGAGTGAAGGGTTTTGATTGGGTGGACTAAGCGCCCTCCAATGGGCGGTGGCAAAAGCTAAAACCACAATACCGCCGAACTGATGAACCAAAGCCCAACTTATGGGCACCTGCAACAACAGGGTAACAATTCCGATGGCAGCCTGCAGAGTGACAAGCCCCGTTAAAAACAAAGCCCGGCGGAAATGAGTTGTGCGGGGTTCTGCTCTCCAAAGCCAGAACACATGCACAAGGGCCGCGCCCCACAACAAATAGGCTGAAATGCGATGAACAAATTGCACCATTAGCGCGTTGTCAGTGAAATTAGTCCAGGCCGGGCTCGCTGCCCACAGGCCTTCGGGCACCCATACTCCTTCAATTTTGGGCCAGGTATTATACGCCATCCCGGCGTCCAGACCAGCCACCAGTCCACCCAGAAAGATTTGCACCAATACCAGTACCACAAGTGCGCCACCCTGCCATGATCCCTTAGCAACCCCGGCCTCTGTGTGGCGTGAAAGAGTGCGCACGACCCACACAACGGCGGCAAACAAAATGCACGCTGTGACCAGATGAACTGCAAGGCGAATCTGGCTCACATCCACCCGGTTTACCAGGCCGGATTTAACCATCCACCAGCCCAGAAACCCTTGAAAACTGACAAGAATAAAAAGAATTAAAACAGCTACTTTCAACCATTTACTCAACTGTTTTGTTACCCAAAAATAAATCATGGGAAACAATATAAACAGGCCGATAATTCGGCCCAGCAACCGATGCCCCCACTCCCACCAGTAAATGAATTTGAACTGCTCCAATGTCATCGCACTGTTTTGCAGTTTGAATTCATCGGTTGTCTGATAGGCGGTAAATTCTGATGCCCAGTCTTCAATCGACAGGGGAGGAATAAACCCGCGAACTGGTGCCCATTCGGTGATGGACAGGCCTGAATCCGTCAGCCGGGTTGCCCCTCCCACAAAAACAATAACCGCAATGAGAACCGCCAGGGCGTAAAGCCAAAGGCGGATCGCGCGATAGGGATCCCCGGCGGCGTGGGAATAATTACTGTTCATGGGAACCTGAAAGGTTACGGGATACTCAGGCTGTTTTGATTGAGCAGCGGGTAAATGTAAAGCGCACGAAGGTGCTTCGGAGGTGAATTTGGAAAGATTTAGGCGAATAATCCCGAATAATTTTCAACTGGTATTTTTGGCTATCTTTGGGTAGTTCATGGATTAAGAACAATCAGCGATTAATGAGCCCATGAGAACGACCCTGCCGCTTCGTGTTAAAAAACTAATTGGCACATTTTTTTTAATAATTCTGGTGGTTGTTTACGCGCTTGCGGCCGTGGCAATTGCATCAGCCACCCTGGCTGATGCGCCCTGGTATGCCCATCTTGCCTACTTTGCGTTCAGCGGAATCTTGTGGGTTGTGCCTGCCATGGTCATCATCAAATGGATGTCAAAAGATACTGCTGCTTAAAGGGATTTAGGAGCGCCCACCTCCTCCTTGTGGGGAGGTCGAAACTTGCGCCAGCAAGGTTCGGGTGGGGGTATGAGGTACTCTCAAAACCCCATTGTTTTACTGCGATTTATACCCCCACCCGAACCCTGTCTACGACAGCGTTCGACCTCCCCACAAGGAGGAGGTGGAATCGGTCAAATGATTCCAGACAAACTTAAGATTCTCTACTCCACATCAATTCTTTTGAATCGAGTGCTCAATCTGGTGGGCAGCCCGGATATTAGTGGCGCTAAATAACGCCTGTGCTGAAACAAGCCGTTTACGGAAATGCGGGGCAATGCGGTTAGATGACCCTTATGTTGAGGAAATATCATGCCCGGCCTTGTGGTAACAGCGGATGAAAATCCAGCCTCCTTAGCAAGAGCAAAATCCCGTGACCCGGCGGCGGCCCGATAGCCGTAAGGATAGGCCATATGACGCGGCGCGCTCCCAAGCTCGTGTTGTAATTTATTTGCTCCCGACAGCATTTCATCGATCGCATTTTTTTCATTCAACCGGGCGAGCGCCATATGGTTTAATGTGTGCGCGCCAACGGTGCAAAGCGGGTCCTGGATTATTTGACGAACCTCGTCCCAGTTCATCATTTCTTTTTTCAACCGGGCGTCCAGATCAATGTTATAATTCGAACACAGATCACGCGCACGTTGGCGTTGCTCAAGTTCCGGAGTTGTTTCGATAAAATAATTCAACAGATAACGATAGGTGCGATATTTGGATTCCAGATCAGTGCATTCAAGTTCAATATTCTTCCCACTGTCGCGCAAGACAATGTGCTCATTTTTGTCCACCAGTTCCTCAATGCCCTCCCACCATAAATCGGCGCTGCCTTCGATAAATCCCGGCGCGATATAAACGGTATAGGGCAAATCAAATTTGCGCATAATAGGCGCGGCGCACTCCAGCGTATCGCGGTATCCGTCATCGAAAGTGAAAACAGCAAACCGCCCGTCACTACGGGGCTGCGAAATTCGTTCAACCGCTTCGTCTAAAGAAATAACTTCAATCTGCCTGTGGCTAAGCAGTTGAATGACTTTTTCAAGGAATTCTGGCTCTATTGACAGGTGGGCATTGGGTGAGAATTTGTTCTCCAAGTCCGGGCGCACATGATGGAATGTCAATATCATCCCCAACTCAGAATCGAGCTGCTGGTAAATACGATCAAGACCGGAATAATTCAGTCCGGTAAGTATTGTCCTTGTGTTTCGGGTGTTATTTTCGATCATTATAGCAATTGGTGCAGGGGATGGTTGCGTTCATAATAAGCGATAATTATTTAAATTTCCCTGCTATGAGAGATAATATTTCTTATTGTATTCGGCAACGGTTCAGGCGGCGTTTGTGCTCGATAATTCATTTTGCGAAGAACCAGTGAGCACGATTAGCGGGGTATGATACCCGGCACGCTCCAACTTGTTGGCGAGCAACTTTACGCCAGGGCTGTCAGCACTGCCAGCTGCGATGATATTGACGGAATTAGAGTCTGATACACGTTTCAAACCGCCTATTCCTGTTGAACCACAATCAACCAATACAAATTCATAGGCCTCCTGCAAAATCTGGAGCAGGGCTGGCAGGCGTTCCGCATTCTGGGCAGCCAGTTTGTTCGAAAGCTGCCCTGTCGGCATAATATGAGCGGCGGAAGTATTGTCGCGATGAATTGCATTGGCAATTGAGGCCGTTTGCCCCAGCATGTCTTTTATTCCTGGAAGGTCAGGAGTTTTTAACATCATTTTTGTCGCACCTCCGCTTCCACTCATGTCCAAAACAATCACGGTCGCCCCCTGCCCGGAAAGTGCACGGGCCAACAATGCGCTACAATTTAGTCCCCCGTCGGCTTCCGGTGACAGGATTATCGCACGCCCTTTCCCCAGCATTTTCAAAGATTCTGCCACGATGGCAACACTGTATTGGCCGTTTTTCACTGGTGGCGGACTTGGCGGGGAAATAGGCGGTGAAGTTCCGACCAGCGAGCTCATTTCAGGTGCAAGGGGTGGGGAAGCCGAAGGTGAAAAATTGGGTTTGGCTGCATGAGATACAGTTTTGGGGGAAACAATTTGGGCGGTATTTTCTGCCAAAGCTTCCGGGTCATCAAATTGAACTTGCTGTTCCAAAACTCTTGAACGCACATCGCTCCCGCTTAATACGCTGCCGACAAGTGAAATCATCGATCCCAATAAAAATGTTCCGAAAAAAGTTCCAAAAAGTGTCGGTAGTTTTTTGGGAAAATAGGATTTGGATGGAACACTGGCTTTGGAAAAAACATACGCATCTGCGGGTAGAAACTCCCGCGCCTGGCGCGATTTGGCTTCTTTCAAACGGATGGTGTATTGGCTTAAAAGCTGGCGTTTGGCCACCAGTTCCCGTTCCATTTCCTGAAGCTCAACCTGCTCTTTTCCAACCCGTGCCGCCTCGTCTTTCAATTCGTTGCGGCGAACCAGAAGATCTTTTTCCCGATCCTGCGCAATTCGAGCTTCGGCTTGCAGGCTTTTACCGATTTTCCGCGCTTCACGCTGAATTTGAGTGTCAATGCTCGCCATTTGAGAACGGGTGCTGCGAATTCGCGGATGGGCCGGAAGCAGTGTGGTTTGAAGATCAGAGAGTTGAGTACCAAGAGTTATCTGGCGCTCGCGAAGGCGTTGTATGAGCGCAGATTGTAGAACGCTGGAAGCCGCGTCCAGAGAGCCGGAATTTAAGGCACGTTGCACGGATGCAGCATTTGCTTTGGCGCGGGAAAGCTGGGAACGCACACGCCCCAATTCCGTGGCAAGCTCCGAGAGCTCCTGGGTTGCCAGACTGTTGTTGTTTCTGCCCTGCAGCAAATCCTTATCGCTGCGGAACTCGGCCATTGCGGTTTCGCCCTGCTTAACGCTGGTGCTTAACGTCGCCAGTTCCGCCTGGAGTTTTTCCAACTCGGCGGGTTCAGCACCCCGTTTCAACCGTTTCTGCAAAGCAAGATATTCTGTTGCAACCATGTTTGGCACGGCGGCGGCGAGTTTCGGATTTTTGGACCAGAATTGCACCACGATCACGCGGGAGCCTTCTGCCTGAAATACGGTCAATTTGTCAAAATAAGATTCCATCACCCGGTCATTCGCGGTAACCGCACCCCCGTCGTCACTCAAACCAAGGAGCGAAACAATGCGATCGAAAGATGAGCGCTTCAGTTGGGAATCAAATTCCGGCACCGATTTCAAATCCAACGCATCTATGATTTTCGCGGCAATGCTGCGGGACTGGAGCAGTTGCACCTTGCTGGCGATGCCAGAATCATCAAGATTGAGATTTTCAGGATTACCCGTTGTTGAAGGGCTGGTGAGAATTGGGTCACCGGTGCGGATAAGAATCCGTGCCTCTGAACGGTACCGGGGCGAAATAGACTGCACCACAAAAAATGCCAGAACAGTAAGCAATAAACTGGCGAGCAATATCTTGAATTTGTTGCGCCAAATGCTGGCAAAAATGCCGCCCAGGTCAACATCAATATCTCGGTTCAAATCATCGATGGCGGCCATAAAAACAAATCACGCAAAAATTAATGTCAGTTGCGCGCGATGATGTGCGTTTATGGTAACCAAGGGGTTAATTTACGGACAGTTTATACGGTTTCTTAAGAAATCGAGCCGCAGCACCTGTCATCAGAGATTCGCTTCGGGTTTACGGCGTATTAACCATAATCGCGTTTTATCCATTCATCGGTGCGTTGTGACTAACAATACACCCTCTTTTTTAATGTCGGTTTACCGGCAATCAATTTTGCTGCCGGAAACACCGGCCCCGGTATGAGTCAGGGTTAAAACGAATGAACAGGCGCAGGTTTCTCGTAACATGCCTATCTGGAGTTGCTTTGAGTGCGGCACTTTCCGGTTGCGCCTCCCCCTATAAACCTGCCCCTGCGGTGTTTCATGAAGTTATTCAACAGCCCTATCGGCTGGATGCCGGAGACCGGTTGCGGGTGACGGTATTTGAGCAGGCTGATCTATCCAACACCTATGTGGTGGACAAGGCAGGCTACATCGCCTTCCCTCTTGTGGGTGCAGTTGCGGCGCGTGGATATACTATCAAGGAAATTGAAACGGGCATTGCACGCAAACTGGCGCAAGGGTTCCTTCGTAATCCCGACGTTTCGGTGGAGATGGATCGTTATCGACCGTTTTTTATCATGGGTGAAGTGGGTTCCGCCGGACAATACACCTACGTTCCGGGCATGACCGTGCAAAACGCCATCGCGATTGCCGGGGGGTATTCTGCCCGAGCGTACCAAAGAGATGTGGATATTACCCGTCAGATCAACGGCAAGGTAATGACCGGCCGGGTTCCCATAACCGATCCTATTTTACCCGGTGATACGATATTTTTGCGCGAACGGCTGTTTTAGGAAGTGCCCGCAAAGCGCGAGACCAAGCTTAGAATAATCCATTGCTTCCGATCTCCGGTTGGCGGAATTTTTCGCCATGTGCGAGATCTGATCCTTTCCCAAACCGCACAAGGCCATGAGGTCGGAGTGATTTGCGACAACAACACCGGCGGCAGCTTTGAAGAAGAGCGGCTGGCTGAACTGGAAACAATTCTAACCCTGGGGTTAAACCGAATTTCCATGGAACGAAGTATCGGGCCAAAGGATATTTTGGTTGTTTGGAGCCTCTATAAAAACATCAAATCGTTGAAGGCTGATATTCTCCACGCCCACGGGGCCAAAGGGGGGGCTTATATTCGGGTTATCGGCAGCCTGCCTGGAATCAGGAAAACAGGCCCGAAGCGCTTATATTGCCCCCATGGCGGCTCCATTCATTATGATCGAAACAAAATATCCGGGCGGGTTTACTTTGGGCTTGAAAAATTGCTGGAGCGTTTCACCGATCGATTGATTTTTGTCAGCGCCTATGAACGGGATGGCTATTTCAAAAATGTTGGCAAGGCGCGCTGCCCCCACACACTGGTTCGAAATGGGTTGACTGAAGATGAATTCGAGCCCGTTTCAACAAGCAAAAAAGCCACCGACTTTTTGTATATCGGGATGATGCGTGATCTTAAGGGGGTGGATTTGTTCCTGGATGCTCTGCCGCTGGTTGCCAAAAATACCGGGAGATCAGCAAACAAACCCCTTACTGCCACATTAGTAGGGGATGGCCCGGACCTAGGAAACTACAAGGCGCGGGCGCAGAATCTTGGGGAACTGGTTTCCACAAAATTTTTGAATCCGCTTCCTGCGCGCGAAGCGTTTGGGCTTGGAAAAACACTGGTCATTCCCTCCCGCGCGGAAAGCATGCCCTATATTGTCCTGGAAGCGCTCGCTGCAAAACGCCCGGTGCTGGCTACAAATGTGGGGGGGATTCCCGAAATTTTTGGCGAGTATTCCCGCTCCCTGATCGAGCCAGACAATTTGGATGCTCTGGTTGGCGCCATGGCCAGTCAGTTGAATGGAAGTTTACGATTACCTCCAGCTGAAAAGCTGTTTGAACGTATTCAGGAAAACTTCACGGCGGAAAATATGGCCGAAGAAATGATGCAGGCTTATCGCGATACATTACAGCCCGCCTGAATTCGCACGGAATTCATGAATCCCGATCCTAAATATAAAGGGTTTCTTAGCGGCTTATCGTTAGGTTTTGGCAAGAAGATATTTTCAATTGAATAAATGTGGCTGCTGCAATGAGCGTTCGTGATTCTAAAGATCCAAAACATACCTTCAACGCAGGTGCGGTTATGGCTTCCAGTATTGCCGGTTCTGCTGAAAAGCCGCGCGAAAACATCAAACTAAGCGAGCGGGCCGAGCAGGTTGCTTCCCAGTTCGCGCAAAATGCCGTTTCGCCGTTTGTTTTGGCAAATGGCTTACGAATTTTCGAATTCTTTGCGGTTTTACTGATTGGGCTTGGGATTTACTTTTCCTATGTCGTGACCAAGGATGGGGTGAATAATTATTACCTGCTGACTTGCGTCATCATTTCCTTTTTCACCGTTGTTGCGCTGCAGGCGGCCGATACCTATCAGGTGTCTTCCCTGCGCTCCAGCATTTCGCAACTGGGGCGGGTTTTACTGGCATGGAGCTCGGTATTCGCCTTCCTGGCGCTGTTTGCATTTTTCATGCGTGTTTCGATTTATTATTCTCGTATCTGGTACGGGTTGTGGTTTTTAAGCGGGATAGTTTTCTTTATCTCGTTTCGCAGTATTGTTGCGATGATGGTACGCCGCTGGGGCCGCGACGGCCGGTTGGAACGGCGGGCTGTTATTGTTGGCGGGGGTGAAAACGCCGAAGATCTGATTAAGGCACTGGAAGCTCAAACCAACAACGATATCCGCATTTGCGGAATTTT
>QILU01000028.1 GCA_003233475.1 Ahrensia sp. | reverse complement strand
CAGGATTTCCCGCAACAGGCGCATCGTTTACAGGCACGATTGAATGGGAAACTGTCGCTGGGACAGATACAAGGCCATCATTATCCCTGACAGTATACTGTATCGGTGTAACCGGCCCATTATAATCTGCAGCCGGTGTAAAAGTAATATCCCCGGTACCGCTGTTTATGCTCCACGTGCCAACCCCTGCCTCAGTAAATGAATCCCCCTCATTTACCGTACCAACGATCTGCACTGTCGTGGGATCCACCACGCCATCAACATCGGTAGCAACACTCATAACCAAATGAGTGACAGGAAAATCCTCAGGCGCTGAACCAGAATAATTGAAAACAACCGGCGCATCATTGATCGGGTTCACGCTCACAGCAAAAGACCCGGGCGCGGTGCCGCCATTACCATCATCAATCACGTAGTTAATTGTGTCTGCCCCAAAATAATCAGCGTTTGGAATATAGTTCAACGTACCATCACCATTGATCGTTACCGACCCGTTCAAAGCCGTCGCGGAACCTGCCTGAACCGTAAGCGTGTCTCCGTCCACGTCAAAGGCCGATGAAAGCACATCAATGTTGTTCAACGCCATGTCTTCGTTTGTCACCAAGGCAGGCGGGGAACCGGCCAGCGGATCATCATTCACCAGAATTATTGTCGGAGTGATAGTTGCGGTGTTGCTGATCAACCCGTCATTGTCGCGAAAAAAATATCCGATCGGCACGACCAGCCCGTCATAGTCCGGTTCCGGCGTAAAGGTAATAACACCGGTTGCGCTGTTCACGGTCCATGTACCAACCCCTGCTTCCGTTACCGGGTCACCCGGATTGACCGTTCCAACCAATTGCACACTCGCCGGATCAATTGTGCCGTCCACATCAAAACCGGACCCCAATACATTGTAATCCCGTGGGGTATCCTCATTCAAAATACTCGAAATATTTTGTGCAACCGGGGCGTCATTTACTGAATTGACAGTTACTGAGACCGTTCCCGGGGCTGTTCCCCCATTTCCGTCATCAACCGTATAACTGATTGTATCGGAACCAAAGTAATCGGCGTTGGGCGTGTAGTTTAATGTGCCATCACCATTAATTATCACCACCCCGTTTAACGCATTGGCCGACCCTGCCTGAACGAATAACGTATCACCATCCACGTCAAAGGCAGATGAAAGCACATCAATATTATTCAAGCCCACATCTTCGTTGGTGATCTGGGCGGGCGGAGAACCGGCAACCGGCGGATCGTTCACTGCCCCCACAGAAACACTCACCGTTCCCGCAACACTGCCACCATTGCCATCATCAACGATATAATTAATTGTATCGCCTCCGTTATAACCCGCGTTGGGTATATAATTCAACGTTCCATCCCCATTAATGCTCACCGACCCGTTCAAGGCCGAAGCGGAGCCGGGAGCAATACTTAAAACGTCCCCATCCACATCAGACGCAAAAGACAGCACATCAATATTGTTCAACGCCGTGTCTTCAGTGGTGGATTGCAGTGCAGGAGAACCCGCAACCGGAGCATCATTTACAGGTGTAATTGTGTGGTTCACGAATGCCGGGTTGGACTCAAGCCCGTTATTATCACGAACCGTATATTGAATGGGAGTTACCCCTCCGTCATAGTCGGGTTCCGGCATAAACCGAATTGCACCATTGACCGGATTGATGCTCCACACACCCTCCCCGGCAACGGTTAAACTATCCCCATCATTGGCCGTGCCCACTATCCTCACGGTGTTTGGGTCAAGCGTGCCATCTATATCAAAATCATTGGCCAGAACATTTTGCTCAAGAAAAATATCTTCGAGAGCGCCCCCCGAATTATCCATTGCCACCGGAGCATCGTTCACAGGTGTGATGACCATCGTGATCGTAGCGGGGTTAGACACCGCGCCCTGATCATCCAAAACGGTAAACTGAATCGGTGCCACAGCCCCATCGTAATCAGCAACCGGGGTAAAGGTAATTTCACCATTCAAACCATTAACGGTCCATGTTCCAACACCCGCTTGCGTAAACGGGTCACCAGCGCTGGCCGTGCCAACAATCTGCACACTGGTTGGATCAACCGTTCCGTCCACATCATTTGCCAGCAAAAGCGCATTGATAATTTGAGCCCCGTCTTCGGCAACACCACTTCCGCTGCCAACCACGGTAGGAGCATCATTTATTGAATTAACGGTAACGGCAACCGAACCCGCAACTGTTCCCCCGTTACCGTCACTAACCGTGTAGGAAATTGTATCGGCACCAAAGTAATTCCCGTTCGGGGTATAGTTCAGCGTGCCGTCACCATTGATTGTAACTGTCCCGTTCAAGGCTGAAGCGGAACCGGGAACTATATTCAACGGGTCACCATCCGCATCAGACGCAAATGAGAGAACATCAATATTGCTTATACCCGTGTCTTCATTGGTGGTTTGGGTGGGCGGAGTTCCGGCAAGAGGTGGATCGTTCACCGAAACAACCATCACGGCAAATGAACCGGAAACGGTTCCCCCATTGCCATCACCAACCGTGTAACTGATCGTATCAGCCCCGCTATAACTCCCGTTGGGGATATAGTTCAGGGTTCCATCACCGTTTATTGTCACCGTTCCATTCAGGGCGGATACAGAACCGGGAACAATACTCAAACTATCACCATCCACATCAGACGCAGATGAAAGAACATCAATATTGTTTAAGGCCGTATCTTCACTGGTCGATTGGGCTGGCGGCACAGATGTTACTGGCGCATCGTTCACCGGCGCAACCGTCACAGCAAGCGATCCGAAAATGGTTCCCCCATTGCCATCACCAACCGTGTAACTGATCGTGTCAGCGCCATTATAATTCCCGTTTGGGGTATAATTCAGCGAGCCATCACCATTAATTGTCACCGATCCATTCAAAGCAGAAACTGAGCCCGGAACAATGCTCAAGCTATCACCATCCACATCTGACGCCGAAGAGAGAACATCAATATTGTTTAGAACCGTATCCTCATTGGTAGACTGGGCCGGTGGTGCAGTTGTTGTTGGCGCATCGTTCACCGGAGCAACCGTCACAGCAAGTGAACCGATAGCCGTTCCCCCATTGCCGTCACCAACCGTATAGCTGATCGTGTCGGCACCAAAGTAATTCCCGTTCGGGGTATAATTCAGCGTGCCGTCACCATTGATTGCCACCGTCCCGTTCAAAGCAGAAACAGAACCCGGAACAATGCTCAAACTATCACCATCCACATCAGAGGCAAAAGACAGCACCGAAATATTGAAAAGCGCGCCATCCTCACTGGTAAATTGCGCGGCGGGGGAGCCTGCTATCGGAACATCATTGACCGAATTTACCGTTATCCCGATCGACCCGGTGGCACTGCCCCCATTTCCGTCATCAACCGTATAACTAATCGTATCAGACCCAAAAAAATCCGCGTTCGGCGTATAGTCCAGACTGCCGTCGACATTTACGATTACAGACCCGTTCAACGCACTAACCGAACCAGCCTGAACAGAAACGCTATCCCCATCCACATCGCTGGCAAAGCTTAAAATATCAATACCGCTCAAAACCAAATCTTCATCGCCTACCAGCAATCCAGGGTTACCGGTTACCGGATCATCATTAACGGGGAGCACCGATACATCGAGGGTTGAACTATCCGTCCCACCCCTGCCATCGCTGATGGTATAAGAAATAACATCAACACCGTTAAAGGAATCATTCGGGGTGTAATCCAGACTTCCATCCGATTGGATCACAACCGTGCCATTAAGAGCCGTGGCCTCAATCACACTCAAATCATCCTGATCAACATCAAACGCAAAAGAAAGCACGTCAATATTACTGCGCAATGTCTCTTCCAAAGCGGTAACATTTATTGGCCGTCCGGCGAAAGGCGCGCTGTTAGATTGCGATGAGACGCCACCGGTCGATGACGAACCATCGTCATTCGAATCCAGATCCGCACTGGTAAGGGATTTAACCTGAACTCCAGTTACAGTTTCATTTCCGCTGCCCTGGCGCAGCGGCAAGTCAGGTCTGGAAAGCTCAGATGGCTCCACGTTTCCATCATCGTCGCTTTTAGGAGCGTTTGGAGTTGACCCCAGATCCAGATCAATAAGCGCTTCGTCTTCTCCACCCCTCAGCAATGCGGCCTCATCGGAACCTGTCAGGGCAGCCGTTTTAATTGCATTGGCGGAATTCACCCCCGGCTTTCCATCGCCATTGCCCCCGGCTTCATTTCTCGCCAGTGCATTCCCACGCGCCACAAGCGCCACATTGGCAGCAACGGAAAACAACACGGCTGCAGATGATGCATCATCATTGTTGTTCAATAGCGGAACAACCTGATTGCTATTCCCGCTCCGCTCAATTGTCTTGGCATCCCTGACTGTCCAGGAAAAACTACTGGAAATTTTCTCACCGCTTTTGGTGAGTATAACCATGGTCACAGTATGAGGCTGGCCGGTGGTCGCATCGTCTGCAATTGTGCCCTCCACCCGCATTCGGGCAGAATTATACTCCAGACCTGACGGCATACCCCCCAAAGCGAGAGAGAACTCATCCTGCATCATATTATCGGTCAGGAAAGAGCCAATATCGAAGCTGATTTCCGCTCCAATTTCATCCATCTGATTGGGAATAAGCTGGCCTTTCAGCCCGATCGCTTCAACACCCTCAAGATTATCCTCATCAACCGGGATTGGGGGTATTTCTTCAGTGCCTGATGAATTGTTTTCTGCCATGGTGGTCGTTTATCTGGAGACCGCCCCATTGACCGTTCCAGTGACTGCATATCCAGTGGCGTTCGCCAAATTCTTAAGCGCCGGATTAGCTGTGGTAAACGCCAACTCATACGCCGCCAGCATTTTTTCATGCCGCGCGGTTTCAAGGGTAATTTTAGCCCGCGCCAATTTGATCTGCTCCGTCAAAACATCGGTAATGGAACGGAAACCAGCTTGGAACTCGCGCTGCGCCCCCTTTACGCTGATAGAAATTGCATTCACCTGGCGTTGAACAATGGTCGTGCGTCGTGCCGCAGAATGGTAGGCTGACCACTGACGTTCAACCTGCCTCTCAATCAACCGCCCCTGATCAAGAGCCCTGTATCCGTTCTCAAGAGCTTCATGGCGCGCCGCATTTACACTTGGGGCAAGTGTTGCATCAAACAATGGCACGCTCAGGCGAACCCCAACACGCCACTCCCCATCACTGGCAGACGCGGTGGAGCGATAAAAATCATAATTGTAATTTCCATACATATTGATCTGCGGACCAAACCGGCCCCGCTCGACCTTGGCCGCATATTTACTGGCGGTCGCCACCTGCAAAGAAGAAGCCAGTGCCGGATTATAGCGCATCGCCATATCTACCGCCTCTTCAAGACTGTTGGGAACCACATTGCCCGTGTTCAATCCCGCCAGACGAGCGGGCGCTTGTTTACCGGTAACGCTTTCATAATCGGCCTTGGTTTCCTCCCGGGATCTTCGGGCCAGATCCAGTTCCGAACGTGCGCTTTGCACATTGGCCACCGCAATGGCGATGTCTGTACGGCTGGCGTCCCCGGCTTCAAAAAGTTTACGGGCAATCACCTCAATGCGCTGCATGGCATTCACATTGCCCTTCAGCGTCTGTTCAATTTTTCGGTTCAACCGCAAATTCACATGGGCCGCCACCGCTTCCAGGGCCACCCGGTGTTCTTCGGCCAGATAACTGTATTCCGAAGCCCGGCTCAAATACACAGCCTGTTTATAAGTGTTCAAATTAACACCGCTGGTGAAAAGCGGCATAGTCACTTCAATCCCACCGGTAACAATACGACCACCGGAGTTTGTGCTGACAGAACTACCGGGCGACGAACTGTAGTTCGCATCAATTGTTCCGGTAACTTTCGGCAGATAGTTGGCCAAAGCCCCGTGCACCCGCACCCGGTCAATATTCGCCCGCTCAAGTTGGGCTCTGGCCGAATAACTGCCCCGAAGCGCCGTTGCAACCGTATCACCCACACTGGCCGCACTCCCGCGCAGGCCCTGATAAACATTAGCACTGTGCATCATTGAATTTCGCAGCACCCCGCGCTCAGGGATAGTGTAGGTTACATTGCGCTCAGACACCGCATTGGTGGAACCCCGAAACATGATAACAGGAACAAGGTTATCGCGCAGATAAAACAATGCCGATCCCACATCGCTTAAAAAGCTGGGCCCCTCTTCTTCCCCCACGTCTTCATAGGTAATATCTTCAACTTCACCCGCGACCAAAGGTTCAACAATCTCATAATCCACCACCGCTCCACGCAACCCCGCATGGGGAGCATGTGTCAGGGTTTTTGAATTGGCGATAGGCACCCCATCGCTGCCCCGTAATTGCAGAACACTTCTCGGGTCAGCCAGGGTCGGTCGCGCAAGAGAAAAAACCGTAAAACTCAACGCAAGTGCCAGGGAAAGAGCAGGCTTGTTTTTCCAACAACCCCTAAATAAATTTGCGGGCAGGTCTTCTTGTCGAGCCGGCACTCTATTGCCACTCACAAGCTTCAATCCAAATTTTTCAGTCTGGCAATACAAACGCACCATAACCACTCACCACTCAAACCCCGAATACAAATCGGAGGTTACTCTTAAAAAATTCCGGAACAACTTCTTGTTCAAGAACATATTCACAGACAGCCGTTCAAATTTTCTTAACTAAAACGCGTCTTTTTTTCTCAATTCACTGCTCACGAAACGCCCGCCTGAAACTGTCAATCATGGGTTTCGCCATATAGGTCATGAATGTTCGTGACCCGGTGTGAATATAAATTTCGCTTTGCATACCGGCCTGAATGTCTTCAAAACGGCTGCGCCCTGTGCCCATATTTCCCAGCAATTCCAACCGAACGGTGAAATAGGGGTCCCCGGACTTTTCATCCTTGGAGGCGTCCGCAGATTTATATACAACCCGCCCTTTTAATGAATCATCAATCTGGCGGTTAAAGGCGGTCACTGCGATCTTTGCTTCCTGACCAATTTGCACATAATCAATGTCACCGGGCAAAACCCGGGCCTGAACCACAAGCGGAGTGCCCTGGGGCACAATTTCTCCGATTTTATCCCCCGCACCAATAACTCCGCCCACTGTTGTGGCCACCATTCGCAACAATGTTCCAGACGCCGGTGCGCGGATAACAGAACCTTTCACGGTGGCTTCTGCCGCCTTCAACTGGTCGGAAATTTCGGCAATCTCGCCAATAATTTTGGTATATTGCTTCGACGCCACATCGGAACTCGCGATCCGCGCCTTACTGATAAGAACGCTTATTTCGGAGATTTGCGTGCCCACAGCCAAAACATCCAAACCCAGCGCGGTGGCCGCCCCTTGTAGTTCCAACATGGTGCGTTCCCGCTCGTTCAATCGGTTTCGTGCCACATACCCGGCATCAGCCAGGGGTTTAAGGCGCCGGTACTCGCGCCGGGCAATCACTAACAATGCCTGCTGCGCATTTTCGCGCGCCCGCAAGCCGTCCCGTTGTTTTTGCAAAGTTTCCGCCTTCTTCTCCAGCGCCTTTATCTCCTGGCTCAATAATTTTTGACCAGACAGATAAGCATCCCTTTGGCTCTGATAAAGCTCATCACCCCCCTGAAATCCTGACACAATTTCAAGATTTACATTTTGCAAGCTGGCTTTTTGAGCTGTAGCGACAACAAAAGAGCTGTCCCCATTACCGCGAAGCGATACACCGCCTAAATTCAATTGCGGTACAGCCATGCGGCGCAAACCGCCTGAACGCTCCGCATCCAACCGGGCCCTTAATGCTGAAAGCGAGGAATGCCGTGCCTGAAGCCGGGTAAGTTCTGCGCGAACCTGAGTCTGATCCAACTCAAGAATGGCTTGCCCTTTCTCCAGTTGTTCCCCTTCAACCACAAAAATTTTATGCACCCTGCCGCCGCTGGAATGTTGAATAAGTTTGTTTTTCCCCTCGCTCACAAAAGTGCCCGGCGTAATAACCGCCGATGACAGGGGAAACAATGACCCCCAGATCACAAACACCAACATCAAGGCCCCCACCGACCAGGAGCCGAGCCGGATTATTGAGTTGCTGTCTGTTTTTGCATGCACGTTCCAACGAATTTGAGCCGCTTGATTTTTGCTGTCAAAACCCGACAACCGTTCAGAAAAGCTTTTTTCTTCAACAACCATTATATCACCCCCCTTCCACACGAACTTTACCGGCCGAACGAGGCATGGAAGCGTTTAACGCCTGAACCATAACTTCCGGTTTGTCTGGTTTACCCCCACCGTTAACTGCTGGTGCGGCCGGACGGTCATCGCTGTGACGTGATCTCCACTGACCATGATTTTCCTTGAATGAAACAACCTGACCCTCATTGAGAGTTAGAACAAAATCCGCGATTTTCAGAATTGAGCGCCGTTGGGATACAACAATTGAAGAAACGCCCTCATCGCGCAAACGCGAGAGGGAGCGCAGCAGAATATCTTCCGCCTGTTGATCAAGATGGGCATTGGGTTCATCAAGAATAAGAACCCGCGGATTGGCATAAAAGGCCCTTGCCAATGCCAGCTGCTGCTGTTGACCACCGGATAATTCATGGCTTTCCATTCCCACCACCGTGGCATATGCCTCCGGCAATTTGGCAATTTGAGAATGAATATCAGCGCGCCGCGCCGCCGCAATAATACGATCCTCATCAGGATATTCTTCATAGCGCGAAATGTTCTCTGCAATCGTACCCGGGAACATATGAGAATCCTGTGGCACATAGCCAATGGATTCACCCTTTCGATCATCCGGCCATTTGGACAACTCAAAATCATCCAGCCGCACGGAACCTTCTGTCGGAATTAACGCTCCGGCCAACAGTTTTGCCAGGGTGGATTTTCCGGCACCTGTCGGGCCAATAATAGCCAGAACCTGACCGGATTTTATAGAGAAACTGACATTACGTAAAATCGGGATCACCCGCTTCCCCATCTCCACTTCATAATAAAGTTTACTGACTTCCATATCACCCACGGTAAGTTGCGGAATAACAGCCTGGCTTTGTTCCGGCTGGCCTTCCATAAACTCGTTCAGATTATGAAAGGCAGAGCGGGCATGGATAATACGGTCCCATGACCCGATCACCTGTTCAACAGGAACAAATGCCCGGCTCGAAATCAGCGATGAAGCAAAAATTATTCCCCCGGAAAGATTGCCCCCCAACACCAGATAAGCCCCCCACGCCATAATAAGTATCTGCAATCCCTGGCGCACAGTTCTTGAAAGGCCGAAGAAAAAAGCCTGCACTTTTGCGGAACGAGAACCCCACCGTTGCAAAAATGTCGGAAACAACCCCATGGCGCGGATATCTTCACTGCGATTCAACAATGCCTGGGAAAAGAACACCGCATCTGAATTGCTCCGCGTCGCCTGCTCGCTTTCTTCCAGCGATAATTTCCGGTTGGCATAGGCCAGCCCGGCTAACATCAAGATACCGATGAAAGTTATCACCCCCAATTGAACATGAAGGGCAAACAGCAGGATCAAAAATACCGGTGTAAAGGGCAAATCAAACAAACCGATCAGCGCCCTGCTCCCAAGGAAAGTACGAAGGGAATAAAAATCGCGCATGAGTTGCGATTTACGCCCCCCTGTTTCACCCGCATGGATGAGGCCGTTAAACAGCTTCCCCGCTGTTTCCGTTACATATTTCGCCGACATCCGCTGGGCAATCATCATCCGCACAGCTTCCGTTATTCCCAGCAAAACAAGGGCCACAAATGCAATCAGCGTGATGTAGAGCAATGTTTCTTTGCTGCCGGAAACCAACACCCGGTCATAAATAGCGATCATGTGCAGGGGCATGGCAAGAAGCAGCAAATTTGCTGCAACAGAAAACACAAAAAGCCACCTGAAATTTTTCAGGAGGCTCCCGGTCAAAGTTTCTTTTTCTCGACTACTGTTCACTACTCGATACGCAAATTACACTTCCGTTGAGTAAAACTAGTCAAATATGGCTAACAAAACCTTTCTGTTTGCAAATTAGTAAGGTTATCAAAACGATAATAAAAACTTCAAAACCGAGCCGCTTATCAGGGTCCGGACTCCGGACTCAATTCAAAATCACGGCTTTCCCGGCACCGGTCTGATTGCCTTCAAATAGGCTGCAATGGCTTTCCTGTCGGTCTCCGGCAGGCGAGCCATATTCTTTTGAACATCCACCATGTTAGAGCTAAAAGAGTCGAAATCCGGCTTAAAACCGCTTTCAAGGGCGTAAGCAATATCGGCCTCACTCCAGGCCCCGATGCCGTCTTTGTGCGGTGTGATATTGGAAATCTTTTCTTTTCCCTCCGGCCCAACACCCCCGGCCATCCACCGGCTTTTATCCGGCCCGCCGATAACATTTCGGGGGGTATGACATTCGCTGCAATGGCCAAGAGCCTCCACCAGATAACGCCCCCGCTCCAATACCGGATTACTGTTCTCGATTTTCAATACCGGCTGGGTGTCGAGATAAAGCAGTTTCCACAGACCTAATCCACGGCGAATATTAAACGGAAACGGCAAAGAATGATCGACAACTTCCACATCACTGCTGGGCAGAGTTTTCATAAATACCCATAAATCTGCCACATCCTGGTCGCTCATTTTTGCGTAGCTGGTGAATGGAAATGCCGGATAATAATGGGCTCCATCCGGGCGAACCCCGCGTTTCATGGCATTGGTAAAATCACCCAGATCCCATTGCCCAATCCCGAATTCAGGATGGGGGGAAATATTGGGAGCTCGAAAAATTCCAAACGGGGTCTTTAATTCAAGCAACAGCCCGGCTTTTTCTTCAGTATTTCCCTTGACCTTCGGCGCGCTGTGACACGACGCACAACCCCCGGCCCAAAATACCTGCTCGCCGGCACTTGCAGTTCCCTTTGGCAGGACTGCAATCTGCTCCGGGTCAAGCGGGTTGGGCGCGCTCAGCATCCAACCAATGAGAGCGCCCGCCAAACCCAATATAAACAGCCAACCAATGAGAGCGCCCGCCAAACCCAATATAAACAGAGCGCGCGCAATCTTCTTCATCAAAAATATCAGTTTTTGATGATGCGATAAGCTTTATGACAGGTGCTGCAATTTGCGGTTGCCCTTCCAAAAGCCACTTTCAAACCATCAAGGGAAGTAATTTTTTCCGCCCCGCTTGTATCGGCCGCAAATTTTGCAACTGCCCCATCAAAACCCGCACGATCAGACCAGATTTTAGGGGAAGCTTCCGTTTCAGCACCGGTCTCAGACCCAACAGGAAACAAGTTGCCAAAGCCGATACCCGCATTGTTCATGGTGCGCAGGGCAAGTTGAGCCGCCACCGCATTAAATTCTATCTGACCCTTCACCATCGCAGCTGCAGCGCCTGTGGCCGCACCGACGTTCTTCATCATAGCCTGGCGTTGGGTAGCCGGGTCACCTCCCGCCACAGCAGCAGTTATGGTTGAGGCTGCAATTACCCCCGCCACCAAAACACGTTTTGTCTTCGCAAGTAATTTCATAATATTATCTTTCTCCACTTGAATGCGACATGAAACAACAGCGTCTCACACAATAACAACGGCTGTCACGTTAAAAAGTTCACTTT
>QILU01000231.1 GCA_003233475.1 Ahrensia sp. | reverse complement strand
TGGGATTGAGGGCCATTGTTAACGAGCGTTCCTTAACAAACAGTATTAACGAACGGTAAGGAGACGCAGCCAGCAGGAGGCAAGTCTTAACAACCCGCTTAATATGATCGCCTATCGAAAGGGCCGCTTTTTGCTGAATGAGCGAAGATATGGATCCATTTCGCAGGCTACGGGAATTCAGCCAGGAAAGCTCGGTGCGCCGTTTTGGAGTGGTTTCATCGACGCCGGCGTTTACCGCCCACGCAAAATTTGCGCCGTTGGATTTGCATCTGGAATAGAAATCTGAATCCCCGCCGCCGAGAGCCAGGGGTATCCGTGTTCCCGAAGAAGATTTGTGGAAATGAGCACGTTTCCCGATGAATACAGGATTGGAACCGACCCGCTGGATTCATAGGGAGGTCGGAATACCGGATGTTTAGCCCATTTGAGATTTGAACCCTTGTCAAAAATTGGATGCTGAGGCGCACCTGTAAAGGTTGTGCCCTGATCTTCCGCGACTTTCACAATCGAATCCAACCAGTGAGGTGGGGCGATTTCATCATCGTCTATCACCTGAATCCATTTTGCATTGGGGTATGTTTTCAGAGCAATATGAAATCCCGCGTTGTAGGCAGCGCAATTTCCACGCCTGTGAGCCAATATTACCGTGGCGGGGATTTTGTGGTTTTCCAGTAATTTGGGAGCAACTGCTGCGCCTTCCGATCCTTCAGGATGATTGTCCATCACCACAATTGCGAACTTGATCGTCGTTACCTGTGCCAAAACTGAATTCAGGGTGATTAGAAGATGTTCCGGCCGCTTAAAGGTCGGGATGGTAACCACCAGTTCAACCTCAGACGGAGGAATTGGCGCGCTGCTCCAAACGAGTGTAATTTCTTCGGGTTTTAGAGTGGGGGTGTCTGGCATGTTAGGTTCCACATGGTTCGCCTTATAGATACCTGATTTGCCTTAACGAATTCTCCAATACAACGATGGTATTAAATACTCCTTGAAACAATCGGAATATCGGTCTGATTTGTGATGCGACTAGCCTTTTTCACTTCGATTATCACGGATGGGAACCCAACCTCCGGATTTGAAATTGCCAATGAGGCAATTGTTGAAGGTCTGCGTTCACTTGGCCATGAAGTCAGCGTGATTGGTTTTCGCCAGCCCCGGCAAAAGGTGCCATTGGGGGATGAAATCCATGTTTTGAAGACCATCAATCTGGAGAATTCCAACGTTTCTTTTCTTAAGAAAGCTGAATGGCTGGCTCGTACGCAACTTAAAGGCCTGCCCGTGGCTGCGGCCAAACTTACTGGCTACTCGCCCGAAAAATTTAGTCAGCAGATCGAAAAGCACGGTCCTTTCGATGGTCATATAATCAACTCATATCAAATGGCGGCGGCGTTTCCTGTGGTGTTGAAAGCACCTTACATTTATGTGGCGCACAATGTGGAGCATCAGTCGGCCGCGGAAAATGCGAAAAGTGCGAAATCAAAAGCAGAGCGATATTTTTATAATCGGGATGAAAAATTGTTACGAAAGCTTGAGGCACAGTATTGCAATGGGGCTCGTTTTGTCTGGGCCTTGAGTGACGAAGATTTGTCCGCTCATGCGGTGGCAAAAACCAAAGGCTGTACATTGCCACTTGTCACGCCGCTGATTGAAAGTGCCGGGAAAAATCAACCTAAAAAGTGGGATTTGGGATTAATCGGAACCTGGTCGTGGCAACCAAATTTTGTCGGGCTGTTGTGGTTCTTGAACGAAGTTGTCCCAGCAATACCAAAAGAATATCGCATTGCAGTAGCAGGGGGAATTCCGGAAGGATTGGAAAATACCCATCCAGCGGTTGAATTTCTGGGGCGGGTGGATAGCGCTAGAGAGTTTCTTGATTCCGTTCGGGTTGTGCCGTTGGTGAGCCGGGGGGGGACGGGAGTTCAATTGAAAACGATTGAGGCTTTTCAGGCAGGATATTCCTGCGTGGCCACAAGTTCATCCCTGCGCGGAATTGATGTGCTCCCGGAAAATTGTTTGGAGGCGGACAATGCGAAAACCTTTTCCAAAGCGTTGATTTTATTAATATCTCAAAGCAGGGAAGGGATATTGCAAGATGTTGACGGCAAAACCTTTTACGATGGCCAATTGAAAAAAATGGAACGGGGATTGAAACGCGGAGTGGAATTCCTGGCTTAACCATCAAGAGCTTAATCAGATGATCTGTCTCGCGTTTCGTGGTATTGAAAGCAGGTGGCATGAGTAAACATGCTGATCCCAATCTGGAATAACTAAGTCCGAGATATGAGTAAAAATATCGACGCATATGACATACCGTCCATGCAATCGGGACATGCCAAAACTCGCAGCACAAATGTTCGCAACATTTTGGGCGTGGATGTGTGCGCGATTTCTCGCGCAGATGCATTTTTAATGATTGAGAAGGACGTTCTTAACCGGCAGCATCGAAAAATAGCATTTCTAAACGCCCATGGGGCAAATATAGCCTATGAAAACCATGATTATCGGAAATTGCTTGAGCAATTTTTAGTGCTTGCTGATGGTGTGGGAATCGATTTGGGCAGTGATACTTTGTATCGCGAAAAGTTTCCGGACAATCTGAACGGCACCGATTTTTTACCTCGATTGTTGAACCATATTAAAACACCTATGCGGGTTGGCTTTCTTGGGGGGGAACCGGGGGTTGCTGAAGAGGCTGCTTTGGCATTGGGTGGAGCCCACAGTCAGCATAAATTTATTCCCGTTCGCGATGGATATTTTGAGAAGTCAGACCTTAAGCAGATCATGGGTAAAATCACCAATGCCAGACTGGATATGTTGTTTGTGGCATTTGGAAATCCACTACAGGAGCAATGGATTGCAAAAAATTGCGACGGTAAACACTGCGCCGTTGTTTTTGGAGTGGGGGCATTTTTAGATTTTTCATCGGGTCGGGTGCCGCGCGCACCCCGGTGGATGGTCAGGTTCCGGCTGGAATGGATCTTTCGGCTGTTGCGTGAACCCTCTCGCATGTGGCGGCGCTACCTGATCGGCAGCCCTTTGTTTATTTCGCGTATTTATCGCCAAAGGTTTTTTGGCCTTCCGGTGGATAAATGAGCATGAAGGGTGCAAACCGTGTGGCGCTGATTACCCCGAGCCACGGGGAGGATTTCGAGCGATGCCGGTTGCTTTGCGATAGTGTGGACGCGTTTGTTGAGGCCGAGCCGGACCATTTTATTTTGGTCGATGACAGGGACTTTGCAAAATTTACCGAGTTGGGCGGGCCGCGCAGGCATGTTATCAATGAGTTAGATATTCTGCCTTCCTGGTTGCACAGTTTCAAAACGGGATTAGCGAAAAATTCGCGAAAATTATGGTGGTCCAATCGTACCTGGCCTATGCGGGGTTGGCATGTGCAGCAACTGCGCCGTATTGCTATTGCGGGTCATATTTCCCATCAGGGACTTTTGTTTTGCGATTCCGATATGCTGTTTGTAAAGCCATTCTCCCTATCCCAATTGTGGCGCGGAGATGATTTCAGATTGTATTGCAAAAAAGGCGGCATATCATCAGATTTACCCGGCGGCGGCAGACTTCACATGGACTGGACGCGAGGGGCAGCCAGGCTGAACGGGTTGCCGCAAGCCGAATTTCCCGCAGATGATTACATCAATAATCTGGTGAGTTGGAAACGGAAACACGTGTTAAAAATGTGTGCCCATATTGAGGCGACAACGGGTAAAAACTGGGTGGCAGCTTTTGGCTCCAGTCGAAGTTTTTCCGAGTGCCAAATTTATGGAGCCTACGTTGATGGTGTTTTATCCGGTAGCGGGCACTGGCGGGCCGGATCAGCTCTTTGCAAAACCTACTGGTCGGGGGATGCTATGAACGGAGCGGAGTTGTTTGAATTTGTGGACAGCATGAAGGCTGGTCAGGTGGCAGTGGGAATTCAGTCTTTTACCGGGACGGATTTGAAAACACTGCGGGCTTTGATTTCGCGTTGAGGACAACACGGTAAGTCACAAACGCTGAAATGATATAAAGTACGGCGAATACCCCGTTTAGCCAAAGTGCAATTTCTGAGAATTCGGCGGTTTTGGATAGCAGGAGAATAAGCAGCAATGCTTTGGCAATTGTCAAAGCCGCCAGAAGCAATACCCTTGGTTTCATTTTCTCATGGGCATAAAGCAATTCTGTATGATATTCGATGATATTCCGGAATGCGGGAACCAGCAAAAGAAGCAGAAGAAACGACCCGCCAAGTTTGATGTTTTCGCCAACAAAGGGTGGAGCAAAATACAACAGAGCTGTAATTCCCAGAAGGGCGAGGACGGAAAATCCGCCAATCCCTGCATCCATTTTCAGACCAAATTTATTGGATTTACGGGATTGCCGCTGGCGCATTATCCATTGAATCAGCATGGTGTTCAGAGCGCGAAGCGGCATTGCGGTTAAGTCAATCAAGCGCATCACGATGGCATAAATCCCGGCAATTATTTCGCCCCCAAAGGCCAACACCAGCACCTTGTCCAATTCTGACTGGGTGTAGAAAAGGATTTCGGCCGCTGAAACGCCCAGCGCATCTTTGGAACGGCCGAGCCATGCTTTTGGGGCCCAGCGTAATTTTTGCCTGGGGTAGAACAAGATAATCGCTATCAGGGCCATGATTGCATTTGCGGCGCAATATATGACAGCCCAATTTTGCAGATCAGACATGCCGTATAAGGCAAAGCCAACCGCTGCAAGGGACTTGGCAGCAACTCCTGAAATGGCAAGCACAGAAGCTGTGGCGAAGCGCTGACGCCCGTTTAAGACGATAATTACAGCTTCAAGTGAGCGCCAGAAGATTACTTCAGCAGCGATAATCCAGGCAAATGTGCTTAAACTCATCAGTTGCGAATATATCAGAGCATGGATGCCGAGGGTGAGCGCGATGACTAAGGGAAGCGAAATTAGAACAGCCGTCATATAGCCTGCGGTATAAGCGCCAATTAACCGCGGGCGTGTGGTGGCAACCCGGTAGAGCGGGGAGATGAATCCAAAGCCGGAAACCCTTGATAAAACGATACCGATTGAAGAAGCCGTGGCGAACAGGCCGAAATCACCCAGGCTTAAGGTTTTTGCCAGGGTGATAAAATAAATTACTGAAAAAATGACTCGCCCAATTTGCCCGCTGAGCAGGGACGCATAGTCCGTCACCAGTTTACGGTTAAGGCCTTTGCTTTCGAGAGCCTTTACGAACAATTGGGATTTTGATGGCGAAGACATGGGGTCCTTTTTGTTGAACCGGAGAAAAGACCTGAATTTATACCGCCATTTTAGCGTGATTGCGTTAACGGCAGGTTTTGGAATACACCATGGTTTATTTGTTCAAAGTTGCGTTCTCAAGGGCAAGATTAATCCTTTATTATCCATACTCGTTAAATGATAGGTGAAGCGGTCGGGTGAGATTCTGTTCGCATTTTTCACCCTTGATCGGAGCCCTTAGAACTTGCCCAGATTGCCCCGTTTTTTGAAGAAAAAAAACGATCCCGGTTCAGCGCTTTTGCCAGCCGACGGGGATAAAGGGGGCAATGAATCCAATGTTCAGGGTTCGTTGTTGGATTTGATGGATGCAGCACCTTCAGTTGTTCCAGCAATCGAAGAGGTTGAAAAAAATAACGAGAACCATGGCAATGACAATGGTTCATTGCTGAATACTTTCGTTGAAGCGGAGCAGGAAACCAGATTGCGGAATGCGGCCTGGAAGATTTCGCAACTCGAACAACATGTTTTTCCAGCGGAACCGGTGGTTGAATCGCCTAGTATGGGGGCTAAACCTCGTCGATCTTCGGAGGAGCAACTGGATTTACTGGCAGAGAAACTGGCCTCTGTTCGATCAAAAATTCAAGAGACGATGCCAGATACTGTTGGTGACGCTGGAGCGGTTCCGGCAGATTCTGTTATGGTGCAATCGAGTCGCTATGGGCAAGCACCATCCAGTCCGTTTTCTTTTGAAAATGTACTGGGTGCGGTGCTGCGCTCGTGGAAATGGATTGTTTTGGGCGGAATTGCAGGTGCGGGATTAGCCGCTGTTTATGCCCTTTCGCTGCCTAATAAATATGAATCAGTAGCGGAAATATTAATCGAGCCGCGCGGGTTGCGTGTTTTGGATAACAGTGTGGCGCCAAATGAATTGAACAGCGAAGCAACGGTTGCATATGCGGAAAGCCAAGTCAGTATAATACGTTCTCTTAGCGTGCTTGATCCGGTAATTCAGGATCTGGAGTTGGTTAAAGACCCAGAATTTAACGGGCAGGAAAAACCTGCAACCGGCATTATCGGCTATTTGGGTGGATTGCTCAGGAAGAAGGCACTCAGCTCGAACAGACTTGAACTTGCGCGAGAATATTTGCAGGAAAATTTGGAAGTTTCCCGGGTGAATCAAACCTTTGCCATCATGATTGGAGTTTCTACCGAGAGCGCCAAAAAGTCAGCTAAAATAGCTAACGCAATTGCCCGCTCTTATATTGCTGATGAAAGTGGTGCCAGTTCTTCGGCTGCAAAAAATGCAAGCGAAGATCTTGTGGGCCGTTTGGGTGCTCTGCGCACGCTGGTGAGGAAATCGGAAGAATCTGTCGAAACTTACAAGCTTGAAAATGACCTGGTTGTGGCGGGCGGCCAATTGGTAAGCGAAGCACAATTGGCGCGGTTGAATGATCAATTGGCTATTGCCCAGGTGCAAACTGGAGAAACGCGAACCCGCGCCAAACAAGCCAAAGGTGCTGATCTTGGCGATGTTATTTCAGGTTCATTGCCCAGCTCACTGGCATCAAATTCAGTCAATCAATTGCGGGTGGAATATGCGAGAGCGAATATTCGATCCAAAACACTTGCAGTTAAACTTGGCTCCAGGCATCCGCAACGAATTGCAATCGCAGCTGAGTTAAGCAGTTTGCGAACTTCTATTCGTGGTGAAATAAAACGGATGATTGCTTCTGCGCAGGAAGATTACAAAACTGCGCAGGCTCGACAAATCGATTTGCTCAATCAGATTGAAGAATTAAAATCAGTAACGTCAAAAAGCTCTTCGGCGCTGGTAACATTGCGGGAAATGGAGCGGGAGGTTTTGGCCAATCGAAAGGTCTATGAAGCGTTTTTGCAGCGTTCGCGGGAAATTAAAGAGTTGGAAAATATCCGCTCCGAAAGCGCGCGATTGATTTCAGTTGCAGCCTTGCCCCTGGAAAAGAAAGGGCCAAACAGGAAACTGATCGTGGCTAGTGGAGCAGTATTGGGGGGTGGGTTTGGTGGATTTTTGGGGATGTTGCCATTCGTATTTGCGGGCTTAAGGCAAATTGCCGGAATTTCCAGGCGTGACGTGGAAAAAGACACCGATGTCGGTGATTTGTATTCAACCAACCCCGGTGTTTCAAGCACAGTTTATTCCAATTGGGATCGTCGGCCAGCCTAGAATCCAAATTCTAGAGCGTGTCCGTCTTTGACGGAATCGCTCTAGTTTCTTCTCGCTCACGGCAGGTTCGCTTTGCGAACCGCCTGCGCGGGCGCGCCGCACAAGCGGCGGGCTGCTCTTCGCAGCCTGAGTGTTTCAGTTAAAAACTGACACACTCTAGCCGCGCTGGGATTTAATGAAGTTTGTAACGATCTTCACCACGCCGCCTGACAGAATTTTTTCGAGAGCTTTAATGAACTGGTCGACATTTTCTTGTGTAGCGATCAATGGCGGTTGCAGCCGTATAACATTCCGGTTGTATTCGGTGAACGCCACAAGAACATCGTGGTCCCGCAGCAAAGCGGAACCGATGAAGCCTGACAAAGAACCTTTCAACTTTTCGTCCAGCAGTGAAAGAGCAGGGCGCAGCGCCGTTGGCATGGTTTTTGAAAAATCCTGAAATTCAAGGCCCATCATAAATCCGCGCCCGCGAACATCTTTGATCAGCTTTGGGAATTTGTCCTTCAGGCGCTCAAGTTCCGATTTCATATAGGCTCCAACTCCAGCCGCATTTTCCATCAGTTTTTCATCATACATAATGTTCAATGCTTCGATTGCGGTTATGCATGATTCTCCGATACCACCGAAAGTTGCCGGGCCGTGAATGAGCGCCGTGGCGGGTTTGCCGTAGGCTTTCATATAAATATCTTTGCGCGCGATCATGGCGGCCATGGCGGTTTTCCCTCCGCCCAGAGATTTGGCCAATGCGGTTACATCTGGAATTACACCATAGTGTTCAAACGCAAAAAATTTGCCTGATCGCCCGGTGCCCGATTGCACTTCATCGGCCACCCAAAGAACATTTTTCTCATCACATAACGCCCGAAGACCTTGCCAGAATTCTATTGGTGCTTCGATGATTCCGGCTCCCCCTTGAATGGTTTCAAGGCAGACAATGCCAATTTCCGGGTCTGCATCGAGGGCGCTGCGAATGGCTTCTAGATTGCCAAAAGGCACCTTCTTGGTGTCTTCCATCAGCTTGAATTCTGATTGATATAATGTTGAATCGGTGATTGAAAGCACGCCTTTGGATTTGCCGTGGAAGGCGTTGGCGGCATAAAGTATTTTGGCTTTTTTCGGCCCCTGATAGCGCTCTGCGAGTTTCAGTGCAGCCTCCATGGCTTCTGAACCAGAGGAACCAAGGAACACCATATCGAGATCGCCAGGGGCGATGCTGGCCAGGTTGTGAGCAAGGGCTGCCGAATATTGGGACAGAAAAGCCATGGCTATTTCGTGGCGTTTCTCATCTTGAAATTTTTTCCGAGCTGCAAGAATGCGCGGGTGATTGTGTCCAAATGAAAGGGAACCGAAGCCGCCGAAAAAATCGAGAATTTTTCGGCCATTCTGATCGATATAGAACATGCCCTCAGCGCTTTCGATTTTAATTTTGTGGAAGCCAAGCAGCTTCATGAAATGGAATTGGCCGGGGTTTAAATGATCCATAAACAATTGAGTCATCAATTTAATCGGCATCTTCTTGGCCTGCTCGACGGTCAATAATTTAGGAGATTTGACGCTCACATTGAACTCCGGGGCAAGGGCAGGGGTATCCACATTCATGCGAGAGGATTTTGATGCCTGATTGGATTTCGCTTTGCGTTTGTTCAAAAGCATTTGATTTTCCCATTATTCCGGTTGGTGGTCAGGCAGCTTGCTGCACATCCGCGTTTTTGTTGTTTTCTGCTTTGGTCAAGTTTTCCCGATACTCGTGGTAGGCTGCGACCAGCATATCATCATCGGAGAATTTTGCTTCCCAGCCCAATTCACGCTCGGCCTTTGAGCAATCGAGCAGGCATTCTTCATCGGCGATGAGGTATTGTTCCGGGTCCATGATTGGCATGTTGATGAGATCAAGGAAATCCAGCGTACGCTTAACCGCCCAACCCGGGGTGGGGATGAGGATCGATTTGCTCTTCGCCTCTTTCACCAATCGGCCAAGAAGTTTGCGTACGGATGGCGGGTTCCTGGAGCCCAGATTATAGGCCTCATTAGGGAACCCAGCCTTCCACGCGAGATAGGCCGCATCCGCACAATCGAAGACCGAAATAAACTGGTAGGGATTTTTGCCTGACCCGATCATCGGCACCGGAAGGTTGTTGTCCACCAGCCTGAACAGTTTGGATAGAATACCAAGGCGACCAGGGCCGATAATTAGTCGGGGGCGAAATATAGTGATGTTGAAGCCTTTATCAGAGCGCCATTTGTCAGCCATTTGTTCGGTCTCAAGTTTGCTTGCACCGTATTCGCCCAGCGGGTGAACCGGGTGATCCTCATACATGGGCACTGTTTTGGTGTGGCCGTAGATCATGTCTGTGGTAAAATGAATCAGGTTTTTCGCTCCGGCTTTTTCCATGGCGTTTAGAATATTTTCAGTGCCAAACACATTCACCGGCCAAAAGAAATCATGGCGCTCGGCACGGGTGACAATGGGG
>QILU01000139.1 GCA_003233475.1 Ahrensia sp. | reverse complement strand
TGAAGCGTCACGTCCAGCGCCCCTTCGCGAAGTACCGGGAAAAGGCTTTCCCCTAATCCAATTTCACCGGGCCAGGCCACATGGCTGAGTTTGGCCCGCCCCAGTTTCATGCCGTGAAGGCGGGTGTAATTAATTGCCACCGGTTGCACCACGGCGTTTTCCAATTGGGAGGAAATCAATGCCAGCTTCGCCGCCTCGAACAATGGGGTTTTGAAGGGCAACAGCTGGTGGCCGTCTGAGGTTGTGCCTTCAGGAAACAACACCATAATTTCACGCGCTGTCATGCGATTGGCAATCTCGCTCGCCTGTTGTCCGGCTTTGCGGCGCTCCTCCCGCTTTACGAACACGGTTCGTTGCAGTTTTGCCAATGTGCCAAACACCGGCCAACTGGCCATTTCAGACTTGGCTACAAAAGACAGTGGGGCAATTGAACCGAGCACAACAATGTCCAGCCAACTCATATGATTGGCCACCAAAAGAAGAGGGCGGGTTTTTGAAAGGTGACCATCCATGGTGATGCGCACACCGATTAGCGTAAGCAATATTTTATGAAACAGAGCGGGCAACACCCCTGCGGGCCACGCCCAGCCCATTTTTGCAACCACCAGCGTGATCAGATGAAACGGCAGCAAAACAAGCAATATCGCCGTGGCGCTGATGAGAACAAAGGCTACTCTGAAGTGACCGATCACTTTTTTTCGTCAGTGGTTTTAAGGGGAACCGCATAAAGTTCCAGGCGATGGTCAACAATTGTATAGCCAAGCTCTCGCGCTATTGTTTCTTGCAAAGCTTCAATTTCCTCATTGCGAAATTCTATGACCTTGCCCGACTTCATGTCTATCAGATGATCATGGTGACTGTCTGGTGCCGGCTCATACCGGGCGCGCCCGTCCTTAAAATCATGGCGCTCAATAATGCCTGCATCCTCAAACAGGGCCACGGTACGGTACACAGTGGATATGGAAATTCGCGAATCCAGCTTTGTGGCGCGGTTATACAATTCCTCAGTATCCGGGTGATCGTCGGCATTCTCCAACACCTGTGCGATAATCCGGCGCTGCCCGGTCATCCGCATTCCTTTATCAATGCAAAGTTGTTCTAGGGACATGGGGTTTCACATTTTCCGGTCGATTGAATACACCAACGTGTACGGCTAAATTTTATATTTATTGTTTAGCCCACCTCAAAGCCACTAGACAAGCGCCAGCTGCATAACCAACGCTGTTGCCCGTTCGGTTTTTTGGTCTCTTATGCTTGTTTTATAGTAACCCGGTCTGCTGCCTATTGCCATAAAACCCAGCTTTTCATAAAGAGACACCGCGCCAACATTGGTGCCGTCAACTTCAAGAAGCAATGATTTTACCCTGTCTCCCTGCAGGCGGCGAATTGCTTCGCGCATCAATTCCTTGCCCAATCCCAGGCGGCGTTTTTTTGGATCAACCGCAATCGAGAGGATTTCCGCTTCCTCTTGTGTTTGGCGAACCAGGTTGAACCCGGCAACCGGGGCGTCAGGTTCGCCAACCGGACGGGCAACAAGCAATGTACAGGTTTCCTGGGACGCCAGTTTGGAAATTTCGGATTTGGACCATCCGCGCGGAAAACCAAGTGATTGCAATTCTGCTATTCGCCCGAAATCATCCTTTGTGGCCTCCATGACCACATACTTTTTTCTGCCTCCAATTATTCCGCTAAGTCCAAGCATCATCCGCTCAAACTTGCGGGATTCTGAATTGGCGGGTTTTGGGGTTTTGCATCGGGATTCCGCAAGTAAAGAGGTTTTGGCTTATGGGTGCCAGATTTGCGCGCCAACGCAACTTTCACAACCCCTTCAATAGGAGCAGACGCAGAATTATTTTTGACGATATAACAGGCGTTATTATTTTCCACTAATGGTGCGCCGGAGCCGTAAAGATGATTTGTCCCAACAGGAATATGATGGTGGGCCGTATCTGTTGAAAGCGCCAATGGTTCACCTGTTTGCAGCGAATTTTCGTCAAACGACTGCAACCAAACCTGTTCGCGTTTTGCATCCATCACAACCGTGAATGGTTCCCTGTTGTTGTTTTTTGCTTCAGCGGCGAACGCCTCAAACACACTCACCCCTTCGCATGGGCAATTCAAGGCAAGAGCAAGCCCGCGGGCAGTGGCAAGGCCCACACGAAGGCCGGTAAAAGAACCGGGGCCAATTGTGCAGGCAATTTTGCTTAGTTCTGACCAATCGTTTTTGGATTCGCTGAGCAATTCCTCGAGCATTGGCATTAATCGCTCAACATGCCCCCGCCCGATGTTCTCGTTGCGAAGGGCAATGATTTCCCCATTTCCAGAAATTGCTGCAGAACAATAGGGGCCACAGGTATCAATCGCGAGCAACATGGGGGTTTAGCTACTGAACCGCTTCGACCGTTTCAACCTCTGGTATGAAATGTTTCAGCAGGTTTTGAATTCCGTGCTGCAAGGTGGCGGTGGAGGAAGGACATCCGGCACAGGCCCCGCGCATCTTCAAAAACACCCGCCCGTCCTTAAATCCGTGAAAGGTAATGTCGCCCCCATCCTGAGCAACAGCCGGGCGCACCCGTGTTTCCAGAAGTTCTTTTATTGTGGCGACAATTTCCTCTGTTCCCTCTTCAACAAATCCATCATCCGGGGCTTCATCACCGGCACTACCTGCAACCATTATTGGTTTTCCAGACATATAGTGTTCCATCACCGCGCCCAGAATCGCGGGTTTAAGGTGTTGCCAATCGGTGTCTTCGGCTTTTGTAACGGTGATAAAATCAAACCCGAAAAACACGCCTGTCACGGCGGGGATTTCAAACAGGGATTCCGCCAACGGAGATTGTCCTGCGGCCTCTTTAGCGCTGGTGAATTCAAACGGTCCGTTTTGCACCACGGTTTCACCGGGTAAAAACTTAAGCGTTGCAGGGTTTGGGGTGGCTTCGGTTTGAATGAACATGGGTTTGTCCTTAATATTACACCCGGCGAGGTTCACATGGGGCGGGGGTTCACAGGGGAATAGGCGATGGCAAAGTTTAGAATATATCTAAACTAGGCCTTAATGGGTCTAAGATCAAGAATTAAACCAGATCGTCAATTTCCTGGTCGCTCAAACTGTTGGGAACAATGGTAACTGGAAGGGAAAACACGCCCCCTTGACCGGCGAGAGCGGAAACAAGCGGCCCCGGCCCTTCTTTGCTGTCTCCTGCAGCCAGCACAATTAGGGCTATATCCTTGTCTTCTTCGATCAGCTCTTCAATTGTGGCCAGTGTTTTGCCTTCGCGGATGACGGTTTGTGGGGTGATACCGCCAAACTCCACCGCCCACGCGCTTGCCTTGGCCAATGCTGCTTCCGCGGTTTTATACGCTTCTGCGCGCATCACGTCTTCCACCCCCAGCCAATGTTGAAAATCCTCCGGTTCAATCGTAAAAATCAGAACCAGGTCAGCATCAATTCCCGCCACACGGCGCGCCGCATAGTGAATTGCTTTTTCGCATTCCGGTGAAGAATCCACCACTGCCAAAAATTTTCGGCGATGGCCTTCTTCCTGGACTTCCCGTTTACTGACCATAATTTGCCGCAACTCATTTCTAAACAAATAGCAGACTACAGGCTTTTTAACTTAAGCCAAACTTTTTAATTGCAACGCTCTAACGCCTCGCCCCGACAAATCCAACAATGTCTCTGACATCGTTTAAGGTTTGAGAAGCTATTTCCTGGGCACGCTCTGCGCCCTTTTTCAAAATATTGTCAATTTCTGCCGGATCAGATTGCAGCCGCCGCATTTCAGTTGCGATCGGGTCAATCTTTGCCACAGTAAGGTCAGCCAGCGCCGGCTTGAATTTTGAGAATTCCACACCGGCAAATTCTTTCAACACACCTGCTTTGTCTGTGTCCGAAAGCGCGGCATAGATGCCCACCAGATTATCCGCTTCAGGTCGAGTTTTTAGCCCGTCGACACTTTCCGGCAAAGGCAATGGATCGGTTTTCGCTTTACGGATTTTTTTTGCAATTTTGTCAGCGCCGTCCGTCATCACAATACGAGACAAATCAGAAGGATCGGATTTAGACATTTTTTTCGACCCGTCCCGCAGGCTCATCACCCGGGCTGCCGGGCCGCCGATAATTGGTTCGGTTAAAGGGAAATAGCCCTGCACCGTTTCATTGCCCACATTCATTGGTTCTCCCAGACCCAGATCAGCAATACGTTTGGAAAAATCATTGTTGAATTTTTGCGCAATATCGCGGGTTAACTCCAGGTGCTGCTTTTGGTCATCCCCCACCGGCACATGGGTGGCACGGTAACAAAGAATATCAGACGCCATCAGGGCCGGATAGGCAAACAGGCCAACGGAGGCCTTCTCCTTGTCCTTACCCGCTTTTTCCTTGAATTGTGTCATGCGCGACAGCCACCCCATTCGGGCGACACAATTGAATATCCAGGCCAGCTCCGCGTGTTCAGCAACCTGGCTCTGGTTGAACACAATGTGTTTTGAGGGGTCGATACCGGACGCAATAAATGCGGCGGTTACTTCGCGAATATTATTGGCCAGCTCAGTTGGATCCTGCCAAACGGTGATGGCATGCAGATCGACAACGCAATAAATGCAGTCATATTCATTTTGCAGGGGTACAAATTTTTTAATGGCTCCCAGATAATTTCCAAGGTGCAGATTGCCGGTTGGCTGAATACCGGAAAAAACCCGCTCGATTATTTTGTTAGACATGGTGTGGACCCAAGCTGTTGAATTGTTTCGAAGGTCTATGGGGGACAACGCCTATCGGCGCAAGAGCCGTTTTATTTGTGAGCGATTGACCACCCCGGTGAGAAAACACAGGGCAAAATAAAGTGTGACGCCAAGAGCAATCAATCCGCCTGTGCCAATCAATTGAACAACGAAACCACCACCATCCAACCACGGACTGATAAGGTTTCGGCTGAACCAGATCAAAGCCCCCATGGCCATGGCTGCACCGAGTATAGACAAAAGGCGAATAAGGGTTACTCGACCAGGCCGAAAGTCGCCCCGCTTCCACTGCGTCCCAGCAAGCAGCGTAAGATTAACCCATGCGGAAACGGAGGTGGCGATGGCGATACCAACATGTCCAAGCACCGGAAACAGGCTTAGGGAAAGCACCACATTTGTCGCCACCATTATAACAGAAAACCAAAACGGTGTGCGCATATCCTCGCGGGCAAAAAATGCCGGCTGGAATACTTTTATCATCACATAGGCGGGAAGGCCTGTTGCAAATGCCGCCAACGCGAGTGCCGTGTTTTTGGTGGCAACCGGGTCAAACTGCCCCCGCTCATAAACCAGTCTCACAATGTCTTCCGGGATTACCATAAAACCAATTGCGGCAGGCAAAGTCAGTGCCAGCGAAAATTCCAGCGATCGGTTTTGCAAATTCTCCGCTTGTTTATGGTTCCCCGCTTTAAGCGCCCGGGAAAGTTCCGGCAGCAATACCACCCCCACCGCGATACCGATAACCCCGAGCGGCAGTTGATTAAGCCGATCAGCATAGTTTAACAACGCATTTGCGCCATCCTGTGCGGTGGCGATGATGGTGCCGATCAGCAGATTAATTTGCAAAACCCCGCCGGTCAGCAATCCGGGCCCCATCAGAACCATGAGCCTGCGAACAGGGTCGGATAATTTGGGCGCAGTCAAACGAAACCCCATGCCCTGCTTGCGCACCCCCCAAAGTAAAAACAGAAATTGAGCAATGCCTGAAAAGAAAACCCCCCAGGCTAATGCAATGCCGATTTCCCGGTCACTGAGACCAAAGCCAATGCCAAACAGCAACACGCTGACCAAAATTACATTCAACAATACGGGCACAATCGCGGCCAGAAAATAACGCCGCAGCGAATTTAATATTCCGGAGAACATGGCCACCAGCGACATACACAACAGATAGGGAAACATGATCCGGGTCATGGTGACGGAGAGTTCAAACTTTTCCGGTGTATCGGTAAACCCGGGCGCCACAATAGTGGATACCAGAAACGGCATGAAAATAATGGCAATTCCGGTGAACACCAGCAACCATGATGCCAAAAACGCAAACACTTCCTGGCCGAATTTTCGCGCCGCCTCCTCGCCGCCGGATTCAAGTTCCTTGGCAAACAATGGAATGAAGGCGATGTTAAATGCACCTTCCGCAAACAAGCGGCGAAACAGATTGGGAAACCGAAAACAGGTATAAAATACATCTGCCACCGGCCCAGTTCCAAGGGCCGCCGCCATGAGTGCCTCGCGAGCAAAACCCATAACGCGGCTGGCCATCGTTGCGCCGCCAACTGTGGCGAATTTGGAAATCAGTCCGCTCACAATACCGCTTTCCGGGTTTGGTTTTTTTTGTTCATCGGCTTGGTTTGTTTTTCTCTTGCGGGGCTTATAACTGAAAATAATTTTCGCTTGATGGCGGCCAGTTTTTGCGGGCTGGTAATCTTATATCCCAACAGGTCCTTCACATAAAATGTATCAATCATTTTTTCCCCAAAAGTGGCAATATGCGCCGAGGCTATATCCAGGGAAAGATCAGCCAGGGCATCCGTTATTTCTGATAAAATTCCTGGCCGATCAAGGCACTCCACTTCGATTACGGTCAAATTTTCGGAAAGCTCATTATTGATCATTACAACGGGTTCAACACTAAAGGCCTGGTGACGGCTTTTGGGGCGCGCTCTATCGGCCAGTAAAGCGCTAAGCCGGACTTTTCCCGACAGTACTTTTTCAATCGTTTCTCCGATTTTACCTGCTCGGCGAACCTCATCTTCGCTATCATCATAAAGGCGATTAATGAAAATTGAATCCAGCGCCCGCCCGTCTTTGGTGGTAAAAATCTGAGCATCCACAATATTGGCACCGGCGGCAGTACAACAACCGGTGATGGTTGAAAGCAGGCGCGGGTGATCCGGGGCAATCAGAGTGATTTCCGTAATTGCCTCAAATTCCCGCGTGGCAACAGTGGTGGCAAACGATAGCTTTTTGCGGTCGCTGTCACGAATAAAGTTCAAATGGCGGAGTTGATCTTCACGCGGAACGCCCAGCAGATAATTGTCATAGTGGAGCGCTATGGCCCGCTTGCGTTCCGCCTTTGGCCATCCCTCCAGCCCATCAAACAGTTCCTGTTTAACCTGCGCCACCCGGTCTTTTCTGGGAACCTGGGTAAATCCTCCGGTCAGATGGGGTTCGCTTTCATAATAAAGCGTGCGCAGCAATTGCCCTTTCCAACCATTCCAGACCCCGGGGCCAACGGCTTTGGTATCGCAAACAGTCAACACCAGCAGCGCCTTCATACGCTCAAATGTCTGCATTGTTTCAGCAAAATCCGAGATGGTTTTTGGGTCGTTCAGGTCTCGTGACTGGGCGGTGTTGGACATCAGTAAATGCTGTTCAATAAGCCAGGCAACCAGATCGGTTTGTTTTTCACTCAATCCCAATCGGGGGCATATTTTGCGCGCTACTTTGGCACCGGCGATAGAATGATCTTCCGGGCGTCCCTTGGCAATATCATGCAGCAGCAGTGCCACATACAAAGCAATTCGGTTGGGGGAATTTTTCATAATTTCATTGGCGAGCGGGTGTTGCTCCCCCACTTCACCGTGCTCGATTTCAGAAAGAATGCCAATTGAGCGCAACAGATGTTCGTCTACTGTGTAGTGGTGATACATATTAAACTGCATCATCGCGACTATTCGGCCAAACGGCGGGATAAATTTTCCCAATACCCCGGCCTCGTTCATTTTGCGCAAAGTTCGTTCCGGACTGCTTTTTGAGGTGAGAACATCTAAAAATGCGGCATTGGCGGCTTTGTTTTCACGAAGGTTTTTGTCGATCAGTTTGAGCGAGCGGGAAACCAATCGCATCGCATCGGGGTGAAATAAGAGGTTGTTTTTTTCCGCCAACTGGAACAGACGCAATATATTCACCGGGTCACGTTTGAATACCTGGTCATCGATGGGCATTATGCGGTTGTTGGCATTTTGAAACTGGTCAGTACCTTTAATTTTTTTGGGTCGTCTGGTAAGGGCGCGGAACATTTCGCGCACTCCCGACGCCTCTTTGGCCTGTTTTTCCTCCAATGCAGAACAGAGAATTCGGGTCAAATCCCCCACGTCTTTGGCCACCAGAAAATAATGTTTCATAAATCGCTCAACCGAGCTTTGTCCGGGCCTTGGCAGATAGCCAAGACGCTCGGCCAGCACCGGTTGAAAGTCGAATGAAAGCCGCTCCTCGGCCCGTTTGGTGACAAAATGTAAATGGCACCGCACTGCCCATAAAAAATCCTGTGCCTTGGTGAATTTTTGAAATTCTGAACGGGAGAACACTTTGGCGGCCCGCAGCTCTTTTTGCGATCGCAACCGATAATAGTATTTTGAAATCCAGAACAGGGTATGCAAATCGCGCAGTCCCCCTTTTCCGTCCTTTATATTGGGCTCAACCAGATAGCGTGAGCGGCCCGCTTTGCTGTGACGAACGTCGCGCTCCTCCAGTTTGGCGGCAATAAATTCCGGCGCAGTTTTTTGCATCAGCTCGGCATCGAATTTTTCGATTAATTCGTTATAAAGGCTTTCTTGCCCCCAAAGAAAACGTGCTTCCAATACAGAAGTGCGAATGGTCATGTCTTCGCTTGATAAATTTATACATTGGTTGACCGTGCGGGTGGCGTGACCGACTTTGTAGCCCATATCCCACAGCATATAGAGAATGTATTCAACCACGCTTTCCCCCAGTGGGGTTTGTTTGTAGGGCAGCAAAAACAGCAAATCAAGATCAGAGCCCGGCGCAAGGGTGCCCCGCCCGTAGCCGCCAACAGCCACAATTGCCATTCGCTCCCCGACCGATAGATTAGAGGCTCTAAAAACATGCCCGATGGCGAAGTCATAGATGCACCGGATAATCTCGTCCTGTAAATGGGATATACGGGTGGCACAGGCTAACCCTGAACCATCCTCCAACAACATGGCTTCGGCTTTGGCGCGGCCATTTGCTGAAGTTTCCTTCAGCAGAGCCAGAACCTGTTTTCGAATTTTATTGTCGGCCCCATTGCCATCGGTTTTTGCCGTGAGCGCGGTTAGCTGAGAACGCAATTCGTCAGCATTGATTATTTCATTGAGTTGCAGATCGGGTTTTGCCATGCCGCACTTTTACGCGAGCAGGTTCTGTGAAGCCAGTTGTTTATCGTGCAGATATTCAGGATAAATTCAAAGATTTATAAGGCAGTTTTCAGGTTTTCTGAGAGATAAAGCGCGCGCAATTTGTCCCCCACCGGGCCAGGTTTTCCGGTGCCGATTTTTTTACCGTCAATTTCCACAATCGGGTTGGTGAATCCGGAAGCCGAGGTGGCAAATGCTTCGTCCGCTCCATAGGCTTCTTCCACTGAAAAGGGGCGCTCTTCCACTTCCATCTGCAATAGTCTGGCGCAGGCCAATATGGATTTACGGGTGATGCCGTGCAGAATATCATTGGATAAATTGCGGGTGATTATTTTACCGTTCATTACTATGTAGGCATTGTTTGAGGTGCCTTCTGTAACAAACCCGTCCTCCACCAACCAGGCATCATCTGCCCCACGGGATTTGGCTTCCATCTTGGCAAGTGAAGGGTATAGCAGTTGCACGGTTTTGATGTCGCGGCGGCCCCAGCGCAAATCCTCAACAGAAATTACCTTCAACCCTTTGGTTTCGATCTCGGTTCCCACCACTTGTTTTTCCTGGGTGAACAGCACAATTGTCACCGGAGTATCTGCAGGGGGAAATTCAAAATCCCGATCCTTCGGGTTGCCCCTTGTGATCTGTAGATAGATCATCCCTTCATTGATACTGTTACGGGAGATCAGCTGGTGGTGGATGCTTAGCAATTCCGCCTTGTCGACATTGTGTTTGACCTGCAATTCATCCAGCGAGCGTTGCAGGCGTTCCACATGGCCGTCAAAACCAATCAGCTTTCCATCCACAACGGTAGTGACCTCATAAACCGCGTCTGCGAACAAAAACCCCCGATCAAATATGGAAACTTTGGCCTCATCCTCCGGCAGGTAATCGCCGTTCAAATAAACAGTTCTCATTTTGACTCTTTCAAATTACTCAGCCCCAAAGCGCGGGAATTGGGGGGTGAACCCCCTTCTCA
>QILU01000015.1 GCA_003233475.1 Ahrensia sp. | reverse complement strand
GAGGTGGCGCAGGTGAGATCAAAGATTTGCGAATAACCCGCGAGGAGGCCAAATCCATAGCGCCGGTTATTGCGCGGCAATCGGTCATGGGGTTTTTGATCGGTGTTTTACCCGGCGCAGGTGCGACCATCGCCTCGTTTCTGGGCTATGCGGTGGAGCGCAATTTGGCCACTAAAGAAGAGCAGGAGAAATTCGGCAAAGGTTCCCTCAAAGGCCTGTCGGCCCCTGAAACCGCAAACAACGCAGCCTGCACCGGCTCATTCGTGCCCCTGTTGACGCTGGGTATTCCCGGTTCCGGTACCACAGCGATTTTACTGGGGGCGCTGATTGCTTTGAACGTGACACCCGGGCCGCGCTTGATGAGCGAACAGCCGGAAATTTTCTGGGGCGTTATTATTTCAATGTATATTGGTAATGTGGTTTTGTTGATTTTGAACCTGCCGTTGATCCCCTATATAGCCAAAATACTGACTGTCCCAAGAACATTTTTAATCCCGTTCATTTTATTTTTCACCCTGATGGGGGCCTATATCGGGCAGAACAACGCAACCGAACTGTTGCTACTGGTGGCAATGGGATTTATTGCCACCATATTGCGGTTTGCAGATTATCCTCTGGCCCCGTTGCTGATCGGATTTATTCTCGGGCCCATGCTGGAGGATAATTTTGCCCGCTCGATGCAGCTTTATGAAGGGGTAGGCTTTATTTTTCAGCGACCCATGACAATGACTTTGCTGGCGATTGCCGTAATCTTGATGCTACTGCCCGGCTACCGCGCCCGGCGCGCCCGCTTGCGCGCCCAGGGTGTGGCCGATGGTGATTAGGGCCTCGGCTCTTGTTTTATCGGGGCCAGGGTAGGGAGTAAGTTTTGACGTTGGTGAAGAATTTCATCGCTTCAAGCACACCCTCCTTAACAGCATTGCCAGAATCTTTGATGCCCCCAAAAGGCGACATTTCAATGCGATACCCTGGCTGCTCCCAAATGTTCACCGTGCCCACATCAAGCCCATTGATAAAGCTGATCGCCCGGTTCAAATCATTCGTGCAGACGCCAGAGGACAGGCCAAAGTCGGTTGAATTGGAAATCTTCATCACCTCATCATCATTGTCGGATACCCGCACAATCGGGACAATTGGCCCGAAGGTTTCCTCCATCACCAATTCGCTCCCGTGGGGCACAAAATCAACAGTGATAGGTGGCAGAAGCGCCCCTTTGCGACCAGGGTCGTAGAGCACTTTAGCACCGGCTTTTTCTGCGTCATAAACCCGCCGCTCGAAGGTTTCAGCAGCCTGCGCATGAACAACACAGCCCAGTTGTGTTTCAGGGTCCATCGGGTCGCCAAACTTTATCTCACGGGCTTTCTTTTCGACCAATGGAACGAACCGATCAGCCACAGATTCTTGCACTAATATTCGCTTTACCGCAGTGCATCGTTGCCCTGAATTTCCAGTAGCACCGGCAACAGCGATGGTGGCGGCCTTTTCAAGATCATCGTCATTCAAATCGTTTAGAATAATCAATGGGTCATTACCGCCCAGCTCAAGAGCCGTGCGTTTATACCCAGACTTAGCCGCAATCATTTTGCCGACAGGAACCCCGCCCGTGAAAGAAATAATATCAATCGCATCATTGGTAATCATCTCATCACCGATGTCGGCCGGCATGCCGGTTACCACCTGGAACATTTCTGGCGGCAGCCCTGCATCATAAAGAATATCAGCAAGGGTTATCGCGGTGAGGGGGGTTAGTTCAGTCGGTTTGCAAACCATGCAATTATTGGTGGCGATGGCAGGCGCGATTTTATGTGCCACCATGTTCAGCGGGTGGTTAAAGGGGGTGATAGCGGAAATTGCATTCACCGGCTCGCGCTTTGTGTAGATTTTCCGGTCCTTACCATGAGGGGTTAGATCGCAGGAGAAAATCTGCCCATCGTCGAGAATAGCCAATTGTCCGGCAAGGGTGAAAACATCATAGGAACGTCCCGTCTCATAAAGGGAGTGCTGTTTGCAAATGCCCAACTCAAGGGTCATCCAATGGGCAATTTCTTCGCGCCGTTCAATAATCAACTCACCCGCGCGAAACAGTATTTGCTGACGCTCATAGCGGGTCAATCTGGGCTTGTAGTTTGCGGCAATCGCAAAGGCTTTTGCTGCATGTTCAGCAGTACCCGCAGGTACTGTTCCAATCACTTCATCGGTGTAAGGATAGCGAACTTCAATGACATTCTTAGTTGTGATCTTTTCGCCGCCAATTCGCATGGCTTCGTGCCGGATGGTAAATTTACTCATTGCAATACTTTCAATTTAAGCAGTTGACGCGAGGGTAGCCGCTTGGGTGGCGTAGAAAAAGGCATCGAAATTACGAAGGGTTGGGGCATCGGGTAAATCCACGATTATCCTATTGACGATGAAGGGAACCTCCTGTTCCGTCAAACCGCCGTGGGAGCGTAATGGCTCATTTAGCGCCGCTAAATCATGGCGGTGCTCGCTGGTTCCCAAGGTCATGTTTTCACCTGAGATAATGATCAAATCCCCCATCCGGTCTTCCGGAAGTTCAAATTTTGCGCAGGCGTCTTTCCGGTTGGCCACATAGATGATGTCATCCATAGCGCTCAGTTTTGCGATGAGATCAGCCTCATCCGCCCCATCAGGAAGATAAGTGGTGGCAAAAGCCCCCAATGCCCCATGATGGACAACGTAAGGGTCGGTGATCGGCAGGATAACGCGAGCCTTATCCTTGCCCAGCCATTCATCGAACTTATCTTGCAAATAAATAACCGAAGGAGAGCCATCGGCCCCATGCTTTGGTTTCATGCCATGGTCGCCCGTGATAACAATCGCTGCCCCCATGGCATCCAACTCAGTCAGGTATTTATCGAACATCTCATAAAACGCATTGGCTTGCGGTGCACCTGGCGCATATTTATGCTGCACATAATCGGTGGTGGTAAGATACATAATGTCCGGCTTTTCTTCTTTTAAAAGCTTCACCCCGGCAATGAAAACAAATTCAGACAGCTCCGCCGAATAGACTTCTGGCACAGGGGTATCCAGCCATTTGGAAGCATTATCAATGCCGTGCTCGGCGATAGTTGTCGTGTTAGATTGTTCCGCCGAAAAACAAAAAGCGCGGCCTTCATCGAACTTCAATTCAGCCCCCAATAAGGAGCGCAATTTGTCTTTGGCGGTGACAATGGCAACCTTTTTACCGGCCTTATAAAAGGCGCTGAATATTGTTGGCGCGCGCAAGAATTTCACATCATTCATCATCACCTCTTCCCCCGTATCCGGGTCAATGAGAAAGTTTCCGCAAATACCGTGGACAGCAGGGGGGCGCCCCGTGGCGATGGAAAGATTGTTCGGGTTGGTGAAACTTGGGATAACACTATGGGCAAAGCGCACCGTGCCCTCGTTCTTAATCCGTTTAAGGGTGGGCATCAGCCCCGCTTTAATAGCTTCATCAAGATAGGCCGGCTCGCAACCATCAAGGCAAATGGCAATGGCGCATGTCTTGGCGATTTTGTAGTCGCGCTCGTTTACGGTAAGTGAATTTGTCATAGGGTGAATTTCCGTTTTCTTTTGTTTATCTAACCGCAGGGCGGTGAATCATGCGGCGAGCTTCGCCCGTTCAATGAGGGCGGAAGGGGGAGGATCAGCCCTCCTGACCCCCATGGTTTTCAATGCCCCTGCGGCGGCCCTTACAACGTCCTGCATGATAGCTTCATCCATTTGGCCAATACAGCCAATCCGAAAGCTATCAGCAACGGTAAGTTTTCCAGGGTAAATAATAAAGCCGCTTTCTTTCATCAGGTTATAGAAAGTTTTGAAATTAAAAGCCCGGTCTTCCGGGGTGAAGAAGGTGACAATGATCGGAGAGAGCCAATGGTTCTGCAGCAGCGTTTCAAATCCCAGCGCACGCATCCCCGCCACCAGCACATCACGGTTGTTGGTGTAGCGAGCACCACGAGCTGCCACGCCGCCTTCTTCCCGGTGCAGCTTTAAGGCTTCAATAAAGGCCGCCACCACGTGGGTCGGCGGGGTAAACCGCCATTGGCCGGTTTTTTCCATGACCGACCATTGGTCATGCGCATCCAAACAGAGCGAGTGGCAATTCCCCTTCGCCGCTTCCAATTCGTTTTTACGTGCGATAATAAACCCAAAACCGGGCACCCCCTCAATACATTTATTGGCCGAGGAAACCATTGCCTCATATCGAATGTTGTTCACCTCCAAAGGGAGGGCGCCAAAGGCACTCATGGAATCGATCAATAACTTGCGTCCTGCTTTATAGGTGGCTTCTGAGATTTCTTTGACCGGGTTCAAGATACCAGATGATGTTTCGCAATGCACAACCACCACATGGGTAATATCGGGATCAGCCGCTAGCGCTGCCGCCACTTCGTCTCCGCGCGGGGGCATGTAATCCCCCTTGTCGATAACCACATGCCTGCGGCCAATGCGACCAAGGGTCTGGCAAGTGCGCTGGCCATAGGCCCCATTGCTTAAGACGAGTGTTTTGCTGCTGGGCGTCAAAAATGAACCCAACATCGCTTCGACCACAAATGTGCCGCTGCCCTGCATCGGGACGCAATCAAATTCATTCCTTGAGTCACCAGCCAAAGCCAACAATTCAGCGCGCATCCTCGCCGTCATTTCCCGAAAATCTCCATCCCATGATCCCCAGTCTTGGAGCATTTTCTCCTTTACACTATAGGCCGTGGTGAGAGGGCCGGGGGTCAGCAGCAAAGGCTCCCCCAACCGTGGGTTTTCTATTCGTGTGTTTGATTGAGATTGAGCCGCCATGGTGCGTCCGTATCAAGCAGTGGATTCTAGGTATCACCTAATCATATTGCACGTATTTGAATAATCGATAATATAGTTGATATCATAAATTTTACTGATAGTAGGCCATTTCCATGCGATACGTTCAATTACGCGCCTTCCATCATGTTGCCCTTGCCGGCAGTTTCTCGCGGGCAGCCGAAGCGCTTCATTTAACCCAACCCGCTATTTCAGATCAGGTGCGTAAGTTGGAAACCGAGTATGATGTGCGCCTGTTTGATCGGCGCAAAAAACAAATTGCCCTGACCCCAGCGGGCAAAAAGCTTTTGGAGATTACCCGCCGTATGTTTGAGGTGGAGGGTCAAGTCTTGGAGTTTTTAAGTGAAACTCGCGCCATTAAAACAGGCCAACTCAATATCATTGCTGATGCCACCCACCATGTGATTGATACTCTAGAGCCTTTTCGCCAGGCTCACCCTGGGGTCTACATTTCATTACGCGGCGGCAATACCGAAACCGTTTTGGCCAGCCTTTATAGCTATGATGCTGATATTGGGGTCTTGGGAGAATTACCCCAAAGCCGTGACTTTGAGGTTATCAAACTAAGTTCCACCCCCCTTATTGCCTTCGCCGCAACGAATGGAAAATATGGAAACCTGAAATCAATTTCTTTCAATAAGTTAGCCACACTCCCCTTGGTATTGCGGGAACCTGGCTCCAAAACCCGCAGAAAAATTGAAGATTACGCAAAGCAGGCCAATATCAAGCTGCATTCAAAGATTGAAGTGGAGGGCAGGGAGGCTGTTGTTGAGGTAGTCGCCTCCAGCAGCAGTGTCGGCGTTGTTTCCAAGGCCGAGTTCGCCAATGACCTGCGCCTTGTTCAAATTCCTATCGAAGATGCAAAGTTACCCTCTAGCGCGGAGGTGAATTTAATAATGGACGAAGCCCTCATTTGCCTGCGGGAACGCCGCGAAAGCATCCTTATTCGCTCCTTCATGGCAGCAGCGAAGAGGCGCGTGGCGTAACTGAGGACAGCATGACTGTTCGTGACCTTACAAATTATCCACAATTGGTAATGAGAAACCATGTGAAGCGCTCAATTCAAGGCCATGGCCAAACAATTGCAGGATCATGTGAAAGCAACAATCGCGCCCTATAAATATCCCCGTTCCATCCGCTTCACAAACGCTTTGCCCAAGACGCAAACTGGTAAATAGCGGGTGATAATTGACGCGGGCCCAAATTTGTTTTTAGTATAAAATATATTTACGGGAGAAAAACTTATGAAAAAGATATTACAAGTTGCGCTGGCAACCACTATGAGCCTCGGCCTTGCCAGCACAGCTGTTCAGGCCCAGGAAGTTAAAATTGGTTTCGTCACAACTCTCACCACCGGGGGTGCCGCCCTCGGTAAACCCATGCAGATTGCGGTTGATATCGCGGTTGAGCATATGGGTGGTAAAATGGGAGAATTTGATATTAATGTGATTTACGGCGACGACGGTTTCAAACCGGAAACCGGTAAACAGGTGACCGACAAGCTGGTGAAGCAGGACAATGTGGATTTTGTTGCCGGGTTCGTCTGGAGCAACGTATTGCTGGCTTCACGCAATTCTGCTCTGAAAGCAGGTAAATTCCTGATCTCATCCAATGCCGGGCCCTCTGCGGTTGCAGGTAAATTATGCGATGAGAATTTCTTTTCCACATCATGGCAAAATGACCAGACACCCATGGCGATGGGCGAAGTGCTGAACCAAAGGGGTGTTAAGTCGCTCTACGTTATGTCACCAAATTATGCTGCCGGCAAAAATATGGTGACCGGACTTGAGCGGACCTTCAAAGGCGAAATTAAAGGCAAGGACTTCACCAAATGGGGTAAGGACGCCCAGTTGGACTTCTCTGCTGAACTGGCAAAAGCCAAGGCCTCTGGTGCAGAAGCATTGTTCGTTTTCTATCCTGGTAAAGCCGGTGGTGCTTTTATTAAGCAATTCCAACAGGCGGGCCTGAAAGGCACCATGGATCTCTATACTGTGTTTACAGTGGACGGGGTGTCTCTGCCCAAATTTCAAAAAGCCAATTTTGAAGGCGTGCTCGGTTCATTCAACACCAATTTCTGGTCGCCGGATCTGGACAATGCGCAAAACAAGCGTTTTGTTGCAGCCTATAAAGCCAAGACCGGGGAGTATCCGGCCCACTATGCGGCACAGGCATATGACACCATGTTCTTAATCAAATCAGCTGTTGAAGCATCGGGCGGAGATTTGAGCAATAAGGACGCCATGCGCGCTGCCATGAAATCCGCAAACTTCCCTTCCGTTCGCGGTAAGTTCACCTATGGCAACAACAACATGCCGATTCAGAACTTCTATCTGCGGCAGGTTGTGAAAGATGATGCGGGTGATTGGACAACAAAAATTGTTTCCACGGTTTTCGAAGCTCACCAGGATCCTTACGCAGCAGAATGCCCGCTTAAGTAAGCAACGGGGATTAAAAAATCATGGCCGGGAATTCCCCGGCCATTTTTCATTAAATTTTGACGGGTTGAATTGTGGACACCACCCTATTGTTTATCCAAACGCTGAACGGAATTCAGCTGGGTCTGTTGCTGTTTCTGGTGGCTTCCGGGTTGACCCTGGTGTTTGGGATTTTGGATTTTGTTAATCTGGCCCACGGTTCGCTTTATATGATCGGTGCTTTCGTTAGCGCCTCTTTGACATTTATAACAGGTAATTTTTTGTGGGCAGTATTGCTGGCCCTGCCAATTACTGCGCTGGTGGGTTATCTGTTGGAGCGCACGGTAATTCGAAGTCTGTACGAACGGGACCATCTCGACCATGTGCTCGGCACATTTGGCCTCATTCTCATTTTCGACACGTTAGCACATTTGATCTGGGGGGCTGAAGGGATTGCGGTTCCTCTACCAGCCTGGCTGGATGGACAGGTGACACTGTTTGATGATGTGTTGTTTCCCGTCTACCGCGTATTAATCATCTCCATTGGCCTGGCTGTGGCCGTGGGCCTGTTCTGGCTGGTGAATTATACCCGCCTTGGCATGCTCATTCGCGCCGGTGCATCGAACCGCACCATGGTCTCTGCCCTGGGCATAGATATTCAATTGTTGTTCGCTCTTGTATTCGCGCTGGGTGCAACCCTTTCCGGTCTTGCAGGCATGCTGGTTTCCCCCATTTCAGAAGCCTCTATCGGCATGGGTAATGAAATTATTATAACCGCATTTGTTGTCATCATCATTGGGGGAATTGGCTCCATGAAGGGGGCATTTGTTGCCGCCATGATTGTCGGTTTGATCGACACCCTGGGCCGCTCGTTCCTTGATGATATTTTCAAGCTGTTGATGAGCACGGAGGCCGCGGAAAGTTCCGCCCCGGCCGTATCAGCTATGTTGGTCTACATTCTCATGGCGCTGGTTTTAGCCTTCAAACCCGAGGGGCTTTTCCCTCCCAAGGTGCGCTGAACCATGGCGGGATTGAGTAAAAGGGGCTGGGTCACAATTGTTGTCATGCTCGCGCTGGCAGTCATTCCCCCGCTGCTTTTGGTGCTGGGTCAGCCTTTTTACATGGATTTGGCGACGCGCCTGGTCATCCTTGCCATCGCAGCCGTCAGCTTGAATTTAATATTGGGCTACGCGGGCATGGCCTCCTTTGGCCACGCCGCCTTTATCGGAATTGGTGCTTACGCGGTGGGTATTCCGGTTTATCACAACACCTATGGCGGGTTTGAAATTGCGGCTTCCTATAGTGGTGTATTTCATATTCTTATGGCGGTGGGCCTGTCCGCCCTGTTTGCCCTGATAACCGGCATAATTTGCCTGCGCACCAGAGGCGTCTATTTCATCATGATCACCATGGCCTTCGCTCAGATGATTTTTTATCTGTTTGTGTCGTTTGAAATTTACGGCGGTGATGACGGATTGGTAATTGATACCCCCTCGGAACTGCCATTGATTGATCTGGGCAGTCCGTTGCAAATGTACCTGCTTTCCTATGGTTCTCTTGTGGTGGCGATGTTGATAGTCCGCACAATCACCCGCTCGCGCTTTGGCATGGTGTTGCAAGGGGCAAAGGGCAACAACGAGCGGGTGGTGACGCTGGGTTACAACACGTTCGCCTATAAGCTGACGGCCTATGTTATTTCCGGGGCCATGTGCGGTTATGCAGGCGCGCTGCTTGGTAATTTCACTACATTTATTTCTCCCGAAATGATGGACTGGACCCGTTCCGGTGAACTGCTTTTCATGGTCATATTGGGCGGCGCAGGCACAACCCTTGGCCCGGTGCTGGGTTCAATGGTTTTCATTCTCGTGGAACATGTGTTTTCCAGTTTTACCATCTATTGGCACCTGCCGTTTGGCATCATGCTGATTTTGATCGTTTTGTTTATGCGCGGTGGTTTGCTGGGCTTCCTTTCCAAAAAATCAAAACCAAAAAAAATGGAACCCGAAAAAGAGCGGGGTGAATGAGTTGCAACCTCTCTTAAAAGTATCCGATTTGCACAAAAGCTTCGGTGGAGTCCGTGCCATCGACGGGGTGAATTTAGAGGTGGCAGAAGGGGAGTTGCACGCAATAATTGGCCCCAATGGAGCCGGTAAAACCACCCTGATTGCGCAATTGTGCGGTGGCTTGAAGCCGGATAGCGGGACTGTACAACTCAATGGCAAAGATATTACCAACCTGCCGGCCCACAAGCGGGCAGGGCTGGGCATCACCCGCTCCTTTCAAATTACTTCTCTGCTGATGGGTATGTCTGTACTGGATAACGTGGCATTGGCGGTACAGGCGCACGACAGCCATTCGTTCAAATTTCTCAAACCCGCCAAAAACATTCCCCGTTTACGCGACGGCGCCATGGCGGCTTTGAAGCAAGTGGGGCTGGCTGAGCGTGCAGATGACCCCACAGAAGAGCTTTCCCACGGGGAGCACAGGCAGTTGGAAATTGCGGTGGCGCTGGCAAGTGAAGCCAAACTCATGCTGCTGGATGAACCTATGGCGGGCCTTGGACCGCAGGAATCCCAAACAATGATCGCGTTTTTGAACAGCCTGAAGGGTGCGCGAACAATTTTGCTTATTGAACACGATATGGATGCGGTGTTTGCCCTGGCCGATCGCATTTCTGTGCTGGTGTACGGGAAAATTATTGCCACCGGATCGCCGCAGGAAATTCGCGCGAATGTTGCCGTGCGTCATGCCTATCTGGGGGAAGAAT
>QILU01000207.1 GCA_003233475.1 Ahrensia sp. | reverse complement strand
CCGATTAGTTATCTGCGGATTTGGGCAGAATTTTGTTGGCAACCCCATTCATTACCATTTGTTTCACTTGATTTTACCTTAACCAGTCAACGCTCGCGCGCGCTCAAACACATCGCAAAACATGGCTTCAGTTAGCCTTCCTGTATTGGTGTTGTAACGCGAACAATGGTAACTTGATAATACGGTATGGGTGCCCATTTGGTGTTCGGTATTATGCGCAAAGGGGACGGAAGCCACCCGCGTATTGAGTGCCCGGGCCGTGCTATCGTGGGAAATTTTACCCAAAGTTATCAGCAATTTGAGGTTTGGCAGTGCCTCCAGCGTGTTGATAAGAAAAGGGCGGCAAGTGTTAATTTCCGCCCCCACTGGTTTGTTTTGCGGTGGCACGCAACGCACGGCATTGGTAATCGCACAATCCACCAAATTTAGCGTGTCTTGCGGGCTGGCCGCGTACCGGCCTTCGGCAAATCCGAATTTACAAAGGGTGGCGTAAAGCAAATCGCCGGCCCAATCCCCGGTGAACGGCCGACCTGTGCGGTTAGCCCCTTTTAACCCCGGTGCGAGGCCGATTATCAGCATTTTCACCGCCTTTTTTCCGCCTCTGGGGTACCAGGTTTCCACCGGAGCATTATGGAATGACGGGTTCAAATTGCGATGGGTTTCCCGAAATTCTACCAAACGGGGGCAAAGCAGACAATCACGGGCAGGTTCAGTTTCGGTCAATTGAGGTAAAGTCATGCCTGGATGTTTATCCGCGCATCAGGCTTAGCGCCAGTGGTTTTCTATTCTTCTTCGTCAACGTAAGAATCGTTATTTTCCGAGCGGGGATTTTCCGAACGGGAATTTTCCGAAAGGGCCCGGCCAAGCTCACTTTCCAGGGATTTCAACTCAACAAAATGATCCGCCTGTCGGCGCAAATCATCTGCAATCATTGGGGGCTGGGTTGCTGTTGTGGATACAACAGAGACTTTTTTGCCCATGCGCTGCAGCGCTTCCACCAAACGGCGGAAATCCCCATCACCTGAAAACAATACAAAATGATCCACCCCAGGGGCGAGTTCCATGGCATCCACCGCCAACTCAATATCCATATTGCCCTTAACTTTGCGACGGCCGGAAGAATCGGTGAATTCTTTCGCCGGTTTAGTCACGACGCTGTAGCCGTTATAATCCAGCCAATCGATCAGCGGGCGGATGGAGGAATATTCCTGATCTTCAATGAGGGCGGTGTAATAATAAGCCCGCAGCAAATATCCCTGTTGCTGAAATGATTTTAGCAGTTGTTTGTAATCAATATCAAACCCCAGAGCCTTCGATGTGGCGTAAAGATTTGCGCCATCAATAAGCAAAACAACTTTTTCGCGTTCATCAAACATAAAAATGACTTTCAATAAATTACTGTCCCGGACACGCCGAAACCAATATTGTTAGCCCCCAATGTAACGAATTGCAGCAATATGCAGGTTAAACCTAACCCACACGTGCTACACTTATCAAATAGTGTTTTGTCACGAACAATCAATAAGCTGTGGGTTTAATAGTTACTCAAATTCAGGCAGATTGGTTTCAATTTGCCGTGATTTTTGAACATCAAATTTCCGTTAATCAATTAAACCCGAAAACTTGTTGCATCAAAGATGCACAAGAGCCTTGATATTGCCGCGAATAAGTCTTAGTCACCCTTCAACACATTCCCGCCAACACAAAGATACAGGAGCCGCGCATGGCCCGCGTTACCGTGGAAGATTGCATCGATAAGGTGTCCAACCGTTTTGAACTTGTTTTGCTTGCAAGTCACCGTTCACGTCAGATTACATCAGGCTCACAAATTTCAGTTAAGCGCGATAACGATAAAAATCCTGTTGTTGCTTTGCGCGAAATCGCTGATGGGCAACTTTCGCCTGCGGATTTGAAAGAAGATCTGATCCACTCCTTGCAAAAACACGTTGAAGTGGATGAGCCTGAGGAGCAAGTTGGAGAAGTCGAAGAGCAAGTGATTATTGCCGAGGACGGTAGTGAACCGGGGGTGGAAGCGGCGCCGGCTGAAATTACCTTCGATACCCTTTCGGAAGACGATCTTCTCGCTGGAATTCAAGGGCTTGTGCCACCGGACAAAAGCGACGATTATTAATCCGCTCAACAGTAATTTGCATGAAAAGCCGGTGCGGACGCCCGTTACCGGCTTTTTTGCGACCTTTTTTCACCCAAACAACGCATTTTGCTTGTCTGTAACAGTGTGCAATACCATTGTTTAAGAATACCAAAGTTATTATTAGCTTGTTGAAGGGTAGTACCGCGCATGATGCGCCAAAACGAACTTGTGGAACGGGTGGCCAGCTACATCCCCAATTGTAATGAGGATATGCTGAACCGGGCTTATGTGTATTCAATGCACAAGCACCGCAATCAAACACGCGCAAGTGGCGACCCCTATTTCAGCCACCCACTAGAAGTCGCGGCCATAGTGACTGATCTCAAATTAGACCAGGACAGTGTGGTGGCAGCATTGCTGCACGACACCATTGAAGACACGGACGCAACCCGCAAAGAAATCGACACCATGTTCGGGCAGAATATCGGCCATCTGGTGGATGGACTGACCAAATTAAAGCGCATTGATCTGGTTTCCAAGAAGACCCGGCAAGGCGAGAATTTGCGACGCCTGTTGCTGGCGGTTGCCGATGATGTGCGGGTGTTGCTGGTAAAGCTGGCTGACCGGCTACACAACATGCGTACCTTGAACCATGTGCCGGTGAATAAGCGCCAGCGGATTGCCCAGGAAACCATGGATATTTACGCGCCGCTGGCCGGACGCATGGGTATGCAAAGCATGCGCGATGAGTTGGAGGAACTGGCGTTTTCCAACCTGCATTCAGAAGCCTATTCGACGGTGCATACCAAGTTAGCCGAACTGCGGAAAAAATCCGGCAATGTGATCGCAGAAATTGAGCGCAGCATGGTTAAAAATCTGGACGCAGCGAATATTACCGCCACAGTTAAGAGCCGCAACAAACGGCCCTATTCGGTTTTTCGCAAGATGGAGCGCAATGGGGTGAGTTTTGAACAATTGTCCGACGTTATCGGATTTCGGGTGATCGTTGATCGGGTGGAGGATTGTTATCAGGCTCTGGGGGTGATTCACACCCGCTGGCCGGCCGTTCCCGGCAAATTCAAGGACTATATCTCAACACCCAAGCAAAATGATTATCGCTCGATTCACACAACAGTAGTTGGCCCTTCCCACCAACGGGTGGAAATGCAAATCCGTACCCATGAAATGAATGAAATCGCGGAACAGGGCATTGCCGCCCATACGCTCTATAAAGACGGAGTTTATAGTGCTCCGGAAGATATGCAGCTTGAGGGGGAAAAGGCGGGGGCCGACAATATGGCCACGCTGGCCATTGAATCCCGATCCTATGCATGGCTGCGCCGGACGGTTGAATCCCTGTCAGATGGGGATCATCCGGACGAAGTGCTCGAACAGGCCCGGTTGGAATTGTTCCATGATCAGGTGTTTTGTTTTACCCCCAAAGGCCGTCTGATCGCCCTGCCGCAAGGGGCGACCGTAATAGACTTTGCCTACGCGGTGCACACGGATGTGGGCAATACCTGTGTGGGGAGCCGGGTAAACGGGCAGGCCACCCAGGTGATAACTCAATTGAAGAATGGTGATGAAGTGCATATTATTCGCGCCGAGAACCTTACCCCGCCAGCAGCCTGGGAACACATTGTCGCCACCGGCAAGGCGCGTGCCGGAATTCGTCGGGCAACCCGTGAAGCGCGGGAGAAACAATATTTTGGATTGGGGGAGAAAATTCTCACCGCCGCTTTCAAACATGCCAAACGGAAGTTCGATGCCGACCAACTCAAGACAGTTTTGAATAAGCTGGCCCACGATTCGGTCAACCATGCGATTGCGGCTGTGGGGCGTGGAGAACTTTCTGCCGATGACGTCATCACCGCCGTTTTTCCCGATTACCAGAAGGAACGGGGAGCAGCAAAGAAGAGCGTTTCAGGCGAAGGGTGGTTCAATCTCTCGGGGGTGGCCAATCTCATGTTCCGTATTCCTGGACGACGACGGGAAAAATATGCCGAAGCCGCGCGCAAACTCACCGATGCCATTCCCATTCGTGGCGCGGCCGGAGATCTGCCGGTGAGGCTTGATCCCGATGGCGGGGCCGTTCCGGGCGACCGGATTGTGGGTATTCTTACCCCCGGTGAAGGAATAACCGTTTACCCCATTCAGTCTGAAGCGCTTCGCCAATATGAGGACAGTGCAAATGAATGGTTGGATTTGCGCTGGGATATTGATGCGAAGAACCCGGAACGATTTCTGGCAAAAATTCAGGTCACCGCAGTGGATGCCCCTGGATCGCTGGCGGAAATAACCGAGATAATTGCAAAGGCGGATTCCAATATCGCCAATTTATACTTATCTTCGCCGGATTCCCAACTTACCAAAATGGTGTTTGGAGTGGAAGTCTGGGATATTAAACATCTCAACCGGGTGTTGCGGGAAATTCGCTCTTTGTCGGTTGTCTCGCATGTAGAGCGCCAAAATGGCTGAAGAAGCAGGGTGTTCTCAAATAATTCTTGTTGAGGTCACAAACGCGATGTTAACGGTCAACTTGTAAAGTTCGATTCAAGGGAACAATTGAGTTTGTGTTTCTGGTGCGGTTTTAATACTGCGCGAGTAGGAAGTAGTTTGTAATGTTGTTGAAACGGCGCACACCGCCAACATGGATAGAGAACTTTCGGGTTTGGATATGGCCGCGCCGTTCGTGGTTGCGTTCCGGGCAATATATCACCAAACGAATTTTACGTCTGACCGCCACTCCCCATGCGGTTGCAGCAGGTGTTGCAGCGGGGGTTTTTGCTTCTTTCAGCCCATTATTAGGGTTTCATTTTATACTGGCATTTGTGATTGCATGGGTGGTTCGCGGCAACATAATTGCCAGCGCCCTTGGCACATTTTTTGGCAACCCGATCTCTTTCCCGTTTATTTGGGCCGCCACTTATAAAACCGGGCATTTTATATTGCAGAGCCCGAGCCATTCCCTCATACCGCCTGCTCTTGGAAGCGCCATGAAGGATGTTATACAGGCCAGTTTGAATCTTGACATGGAAGCAGCCCTTACGGCGTTAAATCATATCTGGACACCAATTATATATCCCATGCTGGTGGGAGGCACTACATTGGGTTTATTGGTTGCATTTCCGATATATTTTGCAACTCGCAGGGCCGCGAGCATGTTTCGCGAAAACCGCCGAAACAAATTAATGGTCAAGGCGACCGAAATTCGCGACCGGGCCAAGCAACTGGCCGGAAAGCCACCCCTGGGTGATAGATTTGATGATGGGGCAAAACGCGTATGATTATTGGCCTGGGCAGCGATTTAATTGACATTCGACGAATTGAGAAATCAATTGAACGGTATGGCGAACGTTTTTTGAACCGTATTTTTACCGATGTGGAACGGACAAAATCTGATCGCCGCAAGCTGCGCGCTGCATCCTACGCCAAACGCTTTGCCGCCAAAGAGGCCTGTTGCAAGGCGCTTGGAACGGGAATATCCAACGGTGTTTATTGGCGTGACATGGGGGTGGTGAATATGCCCGGGGGCAAGCCCACCATGAAACTGACCAACGGGGCGCTGGCCCAATTGAACAAGATGATTCCGGATGGAATGGAGGCATTTGTGCATGTCACGATTACCGACGACCACCCGCTGGCCCAGGCATTTGTGATTATTGAAGCGCGGAAAGCGGATTAAATTTCACCCAATTTAGTTCAGCTTCGCATTTACCCGCGCTCTTTCAGTATCCGCGATTTCTCCCGGTTCCAATCCCGTTTCTTCTCGGTTTCGCGCTTATCGTGGTTCTTCTTACCCTTGCCCAATGCCAAAAGTAATTTCGCAATTCCGCGTTCGTTGAAATAGAGTTTCAGTGGAACCACAGTCATACCATCCCGTGCTATTGCCATCGACATCTTTGCAATTTCGCGTTTTGACAGTAATAATTTACGGCGGCGTTTTGGTTCGTGATTGTTGCGGTTGGCCTGTAGATATTCGGGAATATTGCTGTTGATCAGCCACATGGCATCGTCTTCAAAACTGGCATAGCTTTCGGCAATGCTGGCCTTTCCAACGCGAAGAGACTTCACTTCTGTTCCCAGCAGCATAAGCCCTGCTTCAACAGTATCCTCTATGGCATAATTGTATCTCGCCTTGCGGTTTTCCGCGATTGATTTGCCGCTGTTAGCCTTTTTTGGAGGTGCCATTGCAGCGTGTTTTGCTAGTTGAGAATGCCCGCATGCACCATGGCATCACGCACAATTTTTTGGGTTGAGGCTTCAATCGGAACCAGAGGCAAACGCTGCACATTCTTCATTTTACCAAGCAGTTCCAACGCATATTTTGCACCACCGGGGTTGGGCTCCACGAACAACGCATCATGCAGGGGCATAAGGCGATCTTGCAATGTGATGGCTTTGTCGCGATCGCCATCGGCCAGGGCCTGCTGAAATTCAGCACATAAAGCCGGGGCAACATTGGAGGTCACGGAAATACATCCCACCCCCCCGTGGGCATGGTGGCCCAAAGCAGACGGGTCTTCGCCGGTCAGTTGAATGAAGTCGGCACCACACGTGGCGCGTTGATAACTTACGCGGGTCACATCACCCGTTGAATCCTTCACGCCAACAATATTTTTATGGGCGTGAGCCAATTCGCCCATCGTTTCAGGAGTCATATCAATAATCGATCGACCGGGGATATTATAAATATAAATCGGCAAGTCCATAGATTCAGCCACCGCTTTGAAGTGCGCTTTCATGCCTTTTTGATTTGGCTTATTGTAATAGGGCGTAACAACGAGAACAGCATTTGCCCCCACCTTTTCGGCGTGTTGAGCAAATTCAATGCTGGCACTGGTATTGTTCGAGCCAGCTCCCGCCATCACGGGAACCCGCCCGTTGGATACTTCAATTGCAATTTCCACAACCCGTTTATGCTCGCCATGGCTTGCGGTGGGGGATTCACCAGTGGTTCCCATGGGAACCAGGCCACTTGTACCCTGTTCAATTTGCCATTCGACAAAATCTGCAAAACATTTCTCATCAACCGACCCGTCTTCATTAAAGGGGGTGACGAGAGCCGTATTTGAACGGTTGAAATTTGGTTGAGGCACGTTAATTCTCCTGAAAATTCCGCTATTTATATTTTTTTATGAACAAATAACGGAATGTCATATTCTTCCCAAAAGGGCGGGCTGTAACTCGCTGGCAACATAGGGGGGGGCTGCGCTACGGGCAAGCCGGAAGATCGATTTGTATCATTTTAAGTAACCTTTCGTTAACGCGGCTTAAACCTGTTTCAGCCACACTATTGGATTAGTCATTTGATCCGCATGTTGCGGCCTTGCCGGTTCGGCCTTTTTGACCGGCCATTCTAATCGTTTTGTTTGAGTAGAGATTTTGCGCCTATGACCACATCTTCTTCCCTATCGAATATCGTTCGCCTCAGTTTATCCTTTGCACTGGCAGGGGCAATTTCACTTCCTCAGATTGCATATGCTGGCAAACACAAAATCAAACCTATCGCCGGTAGTGTGAGCGGATACGCCAGTGTTGCCACTCTTTCCAAAAGCGGAACGAACTCCACCAGGCTTGATGTTTCTCCCGCCTCTTCCACCTTGAAACAGGGTTTGAAAGCCCTGAGCAAGAAGGATATGAAACGCGCCCTGGCAGCTCGCAGTTCTTTGCGGGCCGGTTCTTTGGAGCGCAAAGTCATGGCATGGGCGATTGCTATGGACGGGCGCGAGGTGGATTCAGCTACATTGAGCAAAATATCGCAAGACCTTTCCGATTGGCCCGGCAGCGCAACCATGCGCCGCAATTTGGAACAGGCTCTGGTTAAGAGTGCCGGAGGGGAAGCGCTTCGGGTTGTGTTCAGCGCATCCAGGCCTGAATCGGAAGAAGCCATTATTGCCCTGGCCGTTGCGCAATTGAAGGCCGGGAATAAACGTTCCGCGCGCGATCTTATTGCCCCGCTTTGGCGCAACTCGAAACTCGGGAAAACTCAGGAACAAAAAATACTGAAGCGTTTTGGCAAAGTGCTAACGCGGGAGGACCACCGCGCCAGGGTTGAATATTTGCTGTCCAAACAACGTCTTCGCGCAGCAGCCCGCATTGCCGGACAGGCCGGTGCCACCCGATTGGTAAGTGCGCGGGCAGCCGTAGAACGCAAGCAGCGTAACGCCAATTCCAAACTCGCCGCCGTACCGGCGTTTCAAAAGCGTGATGCCAACTATTTGCTGTCCAAAGCCCGCCATTTACGCCGTGCCGAAAAATTCAGTGCTGCGGCGAAAGTTCTACTTTCCGCCTCCCCGGCCAATATTCACCCCAATTCGGCTGATCGCCAATGGAAAGAACACCGGATATTGGCGGGTGATCTGCTGGAAAATAACTCCCCCAAAATCGCTTATCGTCTGGCCTCTCGTAATGTGGCAAAATCTGCTGTCAGACGAATTGATTCTGAATTTTACGCGGGCTGGATTGCACTTCGCAAACTTGGCAATCCCAGCCTTGCGGCGAAACATTTTGGGAGAATTTTGAATATTGCCACAACACCATTGAGCAAATCCCGTGGTTATTATTGGATGGGCCGTGCCCTGGCTAAGTCGGGACAGAAGAAATCTGCTAACAAGCAATATACAAAGGCTGCCCGCTACGACACTACATTTTATGGCCAGTTGGCAGCGCGCAAGCTTGGACGAAAATCCATTCGCATCTCCAAAGCGCGGCCAACCCGGTCTGATCGGGTGAGTTTCAACCGGTATGAGTTGGTGCAGGCAATCAATAAACTGGAATCCGCAGGGTTTCGCCGCAAAGCCAGACCGATCTATCGGTTTTTGGCCCGTCGCATGATGAAGCCCGGAGAATTGGCCCTGCTGGCGGCGCGTGCTGAGAAGCAGGGAGACTATCAATTGTCTTTGCAAGTGGGCAAGCGCGGGTTCATTCGTGGCTACAGTGTCGATAATCTGGCCTGGCCCATAGGGGCTATTCCGCGCAATACCAAAACCAGTGGTGCGGGTCTTCCTTTGGCTTATGCCATTGCGCGGCAGGAAAGCACTTTTCAGGTGGATGCCAGATCGCCCGCCAATGCGTTGGGGCTTTTACAATTGCTGCCCGCCACTGCTAAAAGCACAGCGCGTTCGATTGGTGTGCGCTATTCGAGAAACAAGCTGGTCACCAGCGCACGCTACAATGCCCGCCTTGGAACAGCTTATCTGAGCCAGCAAATGAAAAAATTCGGCGGGTCGTTTATTCTCACCTTCGTTGCCTACAATGCCGGGCCGCGCCGGGCCACCGACTGGATTAAACGCAATGGTGATCCGCGGGGCAAATCGCTTGATTTTGTAATCGACTGGATAGAGCAAATCCCCTATTCTGAAACTAGAAATTATGTTCAGCGGGTAATGGAAAACTATCAGGTTTACAAAACACGGTTGAAGGGCGGGCGGCTGACTATCGAAAGTGATTTGCGCAAGGGAAGACGCACTTAGAAAAGACACTTGCCCCTTTTCCAAGTTCTTTTCCCGTTGTAAGCTTTCAATTGGGGTTCGGATTTGAACGCGCGGGAACGGGTGTTCAGTCTTTTCAGGAAAATCAGTTTGAGCGATACAATTACCGAAGACAATGTATGCCATTTTAACCGGAATGACGTAGACATATTGCGCCATCCGGTTCGCGCTTCGATGGCGGATGGGACTGTGTTGCGCGGGTATTATTTTGAGCGGAAATTTCCAAAAATACCCGGGCAGTTTGGAGCAGATCCTGGTGACACCCCCCTGCTTTGTCTGCCGACAGAGCTCGGCAACAGCCGGGAGTTCTTTGAATTTGCGATGGAACAAAAAGGGTTTACACGCTGGATTTTCGCGGGCGTGGGCGTTCGGAGTTGGCAAAAAATGACCGTTCCACCACCTTTACCGACGGGGAAGATCTGATCAGCTTTTGTGACGCCATGGGGCTGCACGGAATTGATATTCTCTCCAGTGGGCGCTCGGTGCAAAGCGTTTTTCTTACCGGACCGATACGCCCCAGCCTTGTTCGCAAACTTATTTTGAATGATACGGGGCCGGAGTTGGACAGCGTTGGCATTGCCCGTCAGATCGCGCTGAGGCAACGGCAAAGCCCGGCCAACAACTGGCAGGAAGCCGTGGATAATTTGAAACAATTGAAGGGAAAAGAGTTTCCGACCTTAAGCAATTCCCAGTGGGAAGCCATGGCGCGCACTGTTTGGCGGGATGAGGGTGGAAAACCCGTTCCTGATATTCGCCTGGGCTTGCAACGGATGGCAAACGCCGTCAGTTATGATGAAAAACAAGTGCAACTTTGGAAAGAAGTAAAGCTGTTTGATCGCTGCCACAAACTTCTGGTTCGTGGCGAGCATTCTTCTCTTCTCACTGTTGAAATCGCCCAACGTCTCATGGATAGAATTCCCAATCTGCAAGAAGTTGTGGCTGAAGGTCAGGGGCATGTTCCAATTTTACACCTGAATGGATTGGTAGGAGAAATATTGTCTTTCCTTCGAGGGGAGGAAGAGAACAGAAGCGGCTAATTTGACCTTATTGGATCAGACAAAAATCCGCCCGACTGGCGTTTCCACAACCGGGCATATTGCCCTTTTTTCTTCAGCAATTCTTCGTGGGATCCATCTTCCACAATCCGTCCACCTTCCATGACAATCAGCCGATCCAAATGAGCAATGGTGGAAAGGCGGTGAGCGATGGCAATCACCGTTTTGCCTTGCATCAATTGCGACAAATGTTCTCCAATTGCGGCCTCCACTTCTGAATCCAGCGCGGAGGTGGCTTCATCGAGCAGCAATATGGGCGCGTCTTTCAGAAACACCCGAGCGAGTGCAATGCGCTGGCGCTGGCCGCCGGAGAGTTTCACCCCACGCTCGCCAACAAATGTGTCATAGGATTTTCGGCCGCGAATATCTTTCAACTGCTCAATGAATTCATGCGCCTTCGCCCGCTTCGCCGCCTGTATCACCTGAGCATCCGGCACCCTTTCGCGGCCATAGGCAATATTGTCTCGTATTGAACGGTGAAGCAGGGCCGTGTCCTGGGTAACGATCCCCATTTGGGCGCGTAGTGAATGTTGGGTGACGGTGCTGATATCGGTTCCATCTATGGAAATGGTGCCTTCGTCCACGTCATAAAATCGCAACAGCAGGTTCATCAGGGTGGTTTTGCCAACCCCGGATTGCCCTACAATTCCAACTTTCTGGCCGGCAGGAATTTTCAGGTTCAACCCCTTGATAACAATGCTGGAGCCGGGATAGGCGAAATTCAGATTTTCAAATTTCACTTCACCTTTAGCTGGGGCCAACTGCTGAGCATTTGGGGCGTCCACGACTTGGGGTTGCTTGGCAATCATTTCCGCAGAGTTTTGCGCTGTTCCGAAATTTCGGAACAGGCCGTTCAAAAGCGCCAGAAGGCGACCCAACAACAAATTCAAGCGCAAACAAAGTGCCAGAATTACCGCAACTGCACCGGCAGTTAAGACACCGCTTGTGTAAAACCAGATGGCGAGGGCGCCAATGACCACCAGCATAAAGCTGGAGAACACCTGGTTGGCGATGCGCATCATTGACACAACCCGGGTGAACCGGCGCAAAATGCTCAGTGATTCTTCAAATGCTTCTTGAACAAACCGGTCTTGGG
>QILU01000156.1 GCA_003233475.1 Ahrensia sp. | reverse complement strand
GAAGCCATAATTCGCATTAATTCCCAATCCGGCAAGGGCGGTGTGGCCTATGTGATGGAAGCTGATTACGGCCTGAAACTGCCGCGCAATCTGCAAATCGAGATGCGCAACGATATTCAGCGCATCACCGATGAAGATGGCAAAGAGCTGCCATCTTCGGCAATTCACGGTCGCTTTTTGGAACGCTACGTGGAGCAGCCGAACGCGCGCCTGAAATTCATAGACCACGCCACATTCACCGATCCCGATTCATCCGGGCGAATAGTTGAGGTGAACATTATGGATGGGGGAGAGAAGAAATTGATCAAAGGCAGAGGCAACGGCCCGATTGATGGTTTTGTTTCCGCCTTGAACAATGCTTACGATTTAAGCATGTCGGTGGTAGATTATTCTGAACACTCCTTGCAACAGGGCAGCGACGCCACCGCCATTTGTTATATGGAAGTCGAAGATACTAAGCTTGAGAAAAAATGGTTCGGTGTCGGTATCAACAGCAATATTGTGGTGGCGAGCCTCGAAGCACTGGTGAGCGCGGCCAACCGTGCGCTGGTTAGGGACATATAGGGGATATTTAATGCTTTTTAAGCTTACGCTTTCGTGGGACTTTAGGTGTTCACCTCCTCCTTGTGGGGAGGTCGAAGCCTGCATAGCAGGGTTCGGGTGGGGGTATGAGTAAATCTCAAAATCCAGTTGTTTTGTTGCCGTTTCTACCCCCACCCGAACCCTGTCCACGACAGCGTTCGACCTCCCCACAAGGAGGAGGTGGAATTCGTTAGCTGAGTCCATATAATCAAGAAAGGTTCCAGCCATGCGCCTCCACACTGCTGAAATTGACAACAGCAAATCCTCCACCATCCCCGTCATCTTCCTGCACGGGTTTGGCGGTGCGGGGGAACAGTGGCGGGGTTTGCAAACCGCCATCTCGTTCCATGCACCAACCTTGGCAATGGATCTTCCCGGGCACGGAAAAAGCCTGTCTTATCCAAATTTTGGCCCGCCAAAAATTGCGGCAAAAGCGGTTTTGGCGCAGATGGACAACCGCAAAATCAACCAGGCCCATTTTGTCGGCCATTCCATGGGTGGAGCCGTTGCCAGCCTGATAGCGTTGATTGAACCGCAACGGGTTGCCAGTCTAACCCTGCTGGCGCCGGGAGGGTTTGGGAGTGAATTTAACCACCCCCTGTTGTTGCAATGGGCAGCCGCCCAAAACCGTGATGAACTTAAGGTCGTAATGCCGAATTTTTTTGGCCCTGCCTTTGAGCTGTCGGAAAAAACCATCGACTTCCAGTTTGCCCTTCGTGCCCGGCCAGGTGCGGTGCCAATGATGCGTTGACAAAAATCGCCCGATCCATGTCCAGTGACGGTAAACAGGGGGTGTTGCCGCTTGAAGATGTCTTGGCGGGAGATTACCCGATCTCGGTGATCTGGGGCCGCGAGGATCAGGTTCTTCCGGTTTCGCAAGGGGAAGCTTTAGCCGGAAAGGTGGACTTGCATTTGGTTGATCACATGGGCCATTCACCGTTAGAAGAAGCGCCGGAACTGGTTAAACAGGTGATACTCAAGCAACTTGAGTAGAACTATTGGATATTACCTTACATTCGATTTTTCATTCCCTATATGGTTAATAGCCCGATAGTGTTCTATATTGGTCAAGGTGCGGCTTGAAATTCATGGAGGGGAAAGTGTTATGTCAATTCCAACAGATGACGAAGCCAGGTTGGATTCCCATGTCCGCAGCTTGAAACAAGCTCTGGATGAAGCGAAAAATCGCGAAGCAGATCGCAACGACGTGGTGGTGGATCTCAAGCTTGCTGAACGCGCCCGGCTGGATTTATTGGCCGAAGAATTGCGGCCCATTTTTAACGAAATCGACGACAGTGATGAGCGTTTTGATTTTGCCCTTACCAAAGGCGAGCGCCCGCGGCTTTGGATAGACATGACCTCTTTTGTGGCCATGGGCCACGACAAGCGCCAGTACAGGTTCCTGAAAGACACCCGCATGGGCCGCATTGTTTTGGCCGAGACCGACAATAAGGACAAAGCCGCCGATATTATCTCGCAATATGTCGCTGAAAAAGTGCTGGAGCGGGAGCGAGCCCTTGATGGGGAGTGGGAGTCATTAAGGGACAAACCTGTGCTTGCCAAAGATGATGGGGGAAAGACTCTCGCCTCGACTGAAAATACCTCTACCCAAAACGCCTCTGCTATCATTCAAAATCCCGGCCTAAAACCCAATCGCTGGCGTGGTATTTTGTGGTTCCTGTTGGGCGCAGTACTCAGTGTCGCGACCATCGCAGCATTGGCGTTCGTGCTGGTTCCGGATGCTTTTTAGTCGGCCTCAACGCGTTTTCCGTTTTTGTAAATCACCCGTTTGCTGATATGGCTCACGGAATTTCCGCCATCAGCAAACCCGTATTCGTTCATCATACAATTCCATTTCCCCGCCTTGCCGGATATTTCAAACAGATTGTAGCGCGCACCCGGGCGGGCATTTTTGTCGCCAGTGTGCCCGGTCGGCGCTTTGCTGGCCGAGGGAACCCCCACCACAGCAACATCCGTGTCCGGCCCATCAATCCACTCAAAACTATCAACATGGGTATGCCCGTGCAGCACCAGTTCCGTGCCACAGCGTTTTATTAATTCACGAAACCGCTTGTCCCCAATCAACCGCTTCGACCACCCAGTGGCGTTTTCAAAAGGTGGGTGGTGGATCGAAACTACGCGGAATTTTTGCTGTTGTTTGGCCTCGATCAACATTCTTTCGCAAATTTTAGCCTGCGCTTCATCAAATTTCCCCGTGGCCATAAAGGGCAAGGTGGCGCAACCGGAATTCAGCCCAATCAGCGCAACATCGCTTCGGTGCCTTAGGTAAGGAAATTGAGACGGCTCGTTTTGTCCGTCTCCGCTTAAGTATGGCAACCATGATTGAACGGCCGCCGCCAGCGCACCGGGAACGTAAGCATCGTGATTGCCCGGCACCATCGAGACATCCCGGGGCGACCCCAGTTTTTCCAGCCAGTCACGGGCGCGGGATATTTCCCCGTCTAACCCAAGGTTGATCAGATCCCCCGTGAGCGCGATGTGGTCAGGTTTTGCGGCTTTCAGATGGGCAATTAGACCATCCAGAACTTGGTTTTGCAGTGCGTCCTTCCGGTTCAGCTTCCAGTTCAAATATCCGGTGATGCGTTTTGAGGCCAGCTCCGCCCAACTGGGCCGGGGCAGGGGAGCAAGGTGGATATCGGAAAGATGGGCTAGGCGAAACATGGCTTGGCCTAACCGCTCGGCCTTGTCTTCGCAAGCCAGCCATTGTGATGTTATACAATCCCAATGTTTAATTTATTGCTCCGCGCCATGCCCAAATGGCTATTCGTAGTTTATTCCTTGGCTACTCGCGCCATGACCCTAGGCGTAAGAGGGGTGGTGCAAGATGACAGAGGTAGGGTGCTGCTGGTGCGCCATACTTATGGTAAAGGGTGGCATTTCCCTGGTGGCGGTGTTGAACGGGGTGAAACATTAGCGGAAGCCATTGCCAAAGAGCTGCGCGAAGAAGCTTCTGTTATTCTCAAAAAATCCCCCCGGCATTTCCACACCTACCGAAACACCCGCACCAGCCGGTTCGACCATGTTGCCCTGTTCATTTGTGATGGATGGGAGCACGGCGAACCCTGGCAACCCAACAGTGAAATTGCGGAAATCGGGTTTTTCCCATTGGAGGATTTGCCGAAATATATCACCCCCTACACCAGGGTCCGGTTGGAAGAGATATTCAACAATCAGCCGATCAGCGATTATTGGTGATTTGTTTTAGCTGAAACGATCCCTGTCGTGGGGAGCCAAATAGTCAATTTCGGGGCCCACCGGGACAATTCCTGTCGGGTTTATGGTTTCATGGGAGCCGTAATAATGGGCTTTGATGTGGCGCATATTTATCGTTTCGGCCACCCTCGGCCATTGATAAAGGTGCCTCGTATAATTGGAAAGGTTAGGGTAATCGGCTATGCGCTTTTTGTTACATTTGAAGTGACCCACATAGACCGGGTCAAACCTAACAAGCGTTGTAAACAGCCGCCAGTCCGCTTCGGTAATCTGATCGCCAACAAGATAAGCCTGGTTGGAAAGGCGCTGTTCCAGAAAATCCAGTGTTTCGAAAAGCGGTTCAAACGCGTTTTCATAGGCGGATTGAGTAGTGGCAAACCCGCATTTGTAAACGCCGTTATTAATCGTGCTGTAAATGCGTGTGTTGATCTCATCAATCTCACCGCGCAGTTTGGCCGGATAAAAATCATCCACGTTTTGGGTAACGCTCGAAAACTCCGAATTGAACATGCGGATAATTTCGCTCGATTCGTTTGAGACGATGGTGTTCTTTTGTTTGTCCCACAATACAGGAACAGTGACTCGCCCGGTATAATCGGTTTTGGCAGCGGTATAGACTTGGTGCATGTGGCTCAATCCATTTAGATGGTCTTTGGTGGATCCATCTTTTTCAACCCCAAATGTCCATCCCTTATCCCCCATATAATGATCAACAACTGAGACAGTGATGGCGCTTTCCAGCCCTTTCAGGACACGAAAAATTGCGGTGCGGTTTGCCCACGGGCAGGCATGGGAAATATAAAGATGGTAGCGCCCGGCCTCGGCCTTAAATCCATCGGTTCCCGAAGGGCCGGCTTTTCCGTCACTGGTTACCCAGTTTCTAAAACCCGCTTCGCTGCGCTTAAACTTGCCGTCGGTTTCTTTGGTATCGTACCATTGATCGGCCCACTCTCCATCAATCAATAATCCCATAGTCAAATCCTGTTTGGTTATGTTTGCCGTAAAGGTAAGTGGCGGTGCGGTTGACCACAAGGCATAATTTTTATGGACGGTGGGAAATGAACATGATAACCAAAGGTCGGTTTTTAAGAATGACATATTAGTCGGTTTTAGATAAATGCTTTTGGCTTCAACATTGCGACGACGAATTTCGTAAAGCGCGATACGGTTAAATCCTTTCGATTCAAACCATCGCCGCAGTTGTCGTTTGTCCGTTGCAAAATTTGTGAAAATTCACTCCGGGCACAAAACCGAAGTTCCGTTAGCAGAGCCTTCCCATGCCATCTTTTTCTTATTTAATATCTCCGGAGAAATCCGCAGATAATTCCATTATTGAATCCCTTACTCAAATTATATTTGGCCCCGCCATGTTAACCCGCGCGGCCTATGTTTTGCGCGAAGGCGTGCCCCACGAGATCGCCCTTTCCTTTGTTGCAAAAGTGGGTGATGAAATTGTTGGCACCGTTCGGCTGACAAAAATACTGTGGGGCAAAAAGCCTGTTCTCATGCTCGGCCCCCTTGGGGTGTTGCCGAAATTTGATGCTCAGGGCATTGGCAAAGCGTTGATGAATGCCGCGGTTGATGCAGCAAAAACCCAAAACCAACTACCGTTGATTGTGCTGGTGGGAGATCGTTCCTATTATGCTCCGTTTGGATTTGAACCCGTTCCGCCGGGCAAAATTACCCTGCCACGCCCGGTTGACCCGGCCCGCATTCTGGCGTGCGAATTACAGCCTGGAGCGCTTTCAAGTTTTGCCGGGGCGGCGACCCGTCATTGCGGGGTTTAAGAGCGCCTACCTCCTCCTTGTGGGGAGGTCGAAACTTGCGTCAGCAAGGTTCGGGTGGGGGTATGAATAACCCTCAAAAACCCATATTTACCGCAGTTCCTACCCCCACCCGAACCCTGTCTGCGACAGCGTTCGACCTCCCCACAAGGAGGAGGTGGAATCGGTAAATTGAGAATTCATAAAAATGAAAAGCTCCACATCTAACGCCCTTCGCGGGCCCACATCCCGGCAAAAACCAGCAACAGTATTCCAAGACCAAGGAAACCCGCTAGCAGGGGTAGCCGCGTTATTCCCTTCAATACACTGGCATTGGTTGTGCGAAGCCCCATCCAGTTGGAGCCAACGGTTGCCCCTGATCCGCGAACCGGCACAATTCGCGGCAGGGAACGTTCCGGGTTGTCGCGCCCCATGCGCTTAATCAGCCCGCCGGTTTGCGCGATAAGGGGTGCCAATGCTTGCGTAGTGGAAATGATTTTTGAATATTCCCGCGGGTTGGTCGGTCCCACATGGGCAAGCGCGGTCAACTCTCCATTTGCCGCCCGGTAAAGCCCCAGGGTTTTGGCCGTGTACTCGGCCACAAACCGGCCATCGCCCTTATCGGTAAATTTCAAATTGAGTGCTTTTCCCTCCGGTGTAATGAGCGCCAGATCGCCCGGATTATCCCCCATTGTCTGCCGCTCAATAACCAGCCGGTCGCCAATTGCTTTGGCGCGCAAAGCTTCCTCGTTCAACTCAGGCTCCTTCATCAGCCAATGCCCCAGTCGGCGCAACAATTGGGTGTGGGGCCCGCCCCCCTCAAAACCCCTTGCCCAAAGCCAGATTTGGTCAGACATTAATACGGCAATACGGCCTTTTCCGGGGCGGTTGAGCACCAGCAGGGGGCTGTTGTCAGCCCCTTCCATAATCACATCCCCTTGCGCATTTTCACCATCAATTATCCTAAACCAGCGGCTCCACTCGGGCGGCTTTTTAGAATCCCGAGCCTGTAGGCCGGGCAGATTTCGCGTCACCGGATGACGCCGCCCGGCCTCCGAGACAGTCGGGTAAAAAGGGCCTTCGCTGATATTACCCGTGGGTTCAATCGGCAATACGGTGGCCAGCGGCGTGCGTTGAATACTTGCCACCCCCGCGTGTTCCGGCCCCGCTGCAATGAGTATGGCCCCGCCTTCCTTGAGATAACGTGCGATATTGTCAAAATACAAAACAGGCAAAACCCCGCGCCGCTTGTAGCGGTCGAAAATAATCAGATCGAACTCATCAATTTTTTCAATGAACAATTCCCGTGTCGGGAACGCGATAAGCGAGAGTTGATTGATCGGCGTGCCATCTTGTTTTTCCGGCGGCCGCAAAATAGTGAAATGCACCAGATCCACCGAGGCATCAGATTTCAACAGGTTGCGCCAGGTGCGCTCCCCCGCATGGGGTTCGCCAGACACCAGCAGAACCCGCAGATTTTCGCGTATGCCATCCAGCACGGTGAACACCTGATTGTTTGTGGTGGTAATCTCCCCATCAACCGGGCTTACGCTAAATTCAACAATATTCTTTCCCCCGTGGGGAACATCAAAAAAGAAGCTTGTTTGTTCCCCCGGCAACACCTGTTCAACCGAAACCTGTTCCCCGTCGATTGAAATCCGGACTTCCACCAATCCCCCTGAAGTCGCGCCATCAATATTGGCGTCCTGCACCATATAAACGATTTCCTGATTGGCCCCCACAATGCCAAATCGAGGGGCGCGAATGATGGTTATGCGCCGATCCCGATCATCTTCCTTGCCGCTGATAAGCGCATGCACCGGGGCGTTAAACCCAAGTGCCCTTGCCTGTTGGGGAATGTCATGCACCTGCCCGTCGGTGAGTAGAATTGCGCCGCCAATCTGCTCCGGCGGAACGTCCTGCAAAGAGTTTTTCAGTGCAGCAAACAATGCCGTGGACGCATCCCCTGAATCCGCACCACCGTTACGGGCCACAACTTCGCGAAGTTCAAAATTCGGAAACCTGCCGATGAGCTTTTTAAGCGCGTCACGGGTGGCGTTGGTTTGCTCGGCTCTACCGTCAAATTTTTGGCTGTCAGTTTCATCCACCACCAAAGCAACAATGGTTTTTAACGGCTCCCGGTCTTCTTGCAACAAAGAAGGGTTTGCCAGCGCCAGCGCCAGCATTGCCCATGCGGCCAGGCGCACCCAGCTGCCACGCAATCCGCGCAATATTCCATATAAGGCCAAGGCCCCGGCAAGCGCGGCAATTATTCCCAGAACCGTCCACGGCAGCAAAGGCGCGAATATAACAGACCAACCGCTCATTGCCCCAGCCTTTCCAACAGGGCAGGAATATGCACCTGATCAGATTTGTAGTTCCCGGTCAGGGTGTACATGATGATGTTCACCCCTGTGCGATAAGCATAGACCCGCTGGGTTGGATTGGGCGGCACAATCGGCAGGCTGGGCGCACCACTTGGTTCAACCGCCCAGGCCCCGGCCAGATCGTTGGACGTAATCATTATTGAAGAAACTCCGTCTCCCACCCCCGCCGGGCGGTTGGCGTCCTGCTCATCAATTGAAGAAGCTTCCACCCACAGCTTGCCCTCCAAATAGCGGCCGGGAAAAACACTGAGCAGGTAAAAGGCGCGGGTAAGAACATGGTTTTCCGGCACCGGTTCCAGTGGTGGAATATCCAGGGTTGAGAGTATTTCACGAAGCCTTTGAGTTTCAGCAGAAACCCGCGCTCCGCCAAAACCACCGGTAAGCTGGTCTCGTGTATCAAACAAAACACTGCCGCCCTTTTTCATAAAGGCGTCAATCCGCCCCATGGCCTCCTGGCTTGGTAAAGATGAAGTGCTTGAAATCGGCCAGTAAAGCAGGGGGTAAAAAGCCAGCTCATCTTCCAATATATTAACCCCAACCGGCGGCCCCGGTTCCAGCGATGTTCGCGTGGAAATAAAGCGGGTTAGCCCGATAAGCCCTTTTCTACTCAGGGAATCCAGTTGCGGATCGCCGGTGATCACATAAGCAATGCGGGTGCGAAGGGTGTTTTCATAATCAATATCGGCGTCCTGCGCTCTCGCGGTTTCCGGAACCGAGACCAACAGGAACCCCAGCAATAAAACGCCAGCGGCTGTACGAGAAACCATTGGCACGGATTTGCGCAATGCCCCGGCCATCCACAAAACCGCAATACAATCCAAAGTCAACAGCAACAGGGCGAGCGCCAACAGCCACGGCTTGAATTCAGTTGCCTGTGCTGCGCTGTAGTTTTGTTGCGAAGTGCCTTCAGGCAACAAAGCAGGGTCGAGTATTTTTAAGTTTGCAGGGCCTTCAAAAAGGTTCAGGGCAACAAATGCATCTTCTGTGCCATAGGTTCCGGGCGGGTTTTCAAGGGTAACAAGCGGGGCTTTGTCCGGGCTGACAATTAACGGCCTTGTGTTGCCGTCAGGCGAAACCAGTTTGCCAAATCCGTCGATCATCCGTAACGGGGGCATGGAAACCCCTTGGGATGAATTTGCAGCCTCAGGCGCTTTTTCTCCAACTGCTCCGGCCCGTGCCCGATCGGCGGCAATGGCACCGTTGGAAACCGCCACAATGCGGCGCAGCATGTCTACAAAAGCGCCGGACAAGGGCAAATTCGACCAACTCGCGTCTGCGGTTACATGGAACAATACAATCCACCCCTGACCCCGTTTACTGGCGGTCACCAGCGGCGTGCCATCGGCAAGGCTCGCCCAGGTTTTGTCCTGCAGCTCAATTCCCGGTTCCGCCAGCACCTGGCGTGAAACGGCAACATCTTTTGGAACAGGAATGCCGTTAAACGGACTGCTTTCCTCGAACGAAGCCAGCGGTTGCGGTGTACCCCATGTCAATGTGCCACCAAGGCTGCGCCCGCCAAGGCGCAATTCCACCGGAACCAGCGTGTCGTCTTTCGCAGTGGCCAGCCGCGGCCCGGCAAAGCGCACCAGCATGCCGCCATTTTGCACCCATTTTTCTAAAATATTTGCGGTGTCTCCCGGCAGGGTGCCAATATCGGCCAGCACCATTGTGGAAACATTTTCTTCAATCAATTGCGGCACCGCCTTGGCCACATTTGCAGCGCGGGATTCTCGCACTTCGCTAAACGGGCTAAGCGCGCGGGAAATAAAATACAACGGTGAGAGCAGGGGCTGGGCCTGGTCCGCATTGCCCCCGGAAATCAACCCGACCCGGCGTCGGCGAAACCGTTCATCGAGCAACTGCACCGCCCCGGCGTGGCTGCCATTTTGAATGGCGATACGGGTAATCTCATTGCGCAATTCCACTGGAAGGGCGAATTTCACAATTGTTGTCTGCTCATCTTGTTTAATGGTGAAATCGGAAACGGAGATAGAACGGCCCTTTTGGTCAAACGCTCCCACCTTTCCGGTCAAGGTTCCCGATTGTCCGGCCCGTTCCAATACAATGGTCAGCGCTTCCGGGGTATTTGCAACCTTGGTCAAAACAGAAATCCCATCTGTTTTAGGCCCGTAATAAAGCACCTGGCTAATGTTTGTGGATTTGATCGCGTTTATTAATTCCCCCGTGCCTTCAACCTCCAACCCGCTGGAAAGCCAAGCGACACTGCCAAACTGACCCGAACCCCCTTCAACAATCTTCGCGGCCAGTCCGGAGTAATCAGAACGAACAGGCCTGGGGTTGGCGCTTGCCAGCCGGGCGCGAACGTCCTGCACCAGAGCGCCTTTAATATCGGCCTTGCTCCCCTGGCTGGTAAACACCAGTGCCACCGGGCGTCCGGCGTTTTCAGCTTCATCCAATAGAAGGGTTGCGTTGGCCTTTCGCGCCGTCCAGTTCATCCCCGAACTCCAGCCATCATCAACAACAATTAACAGCGGATCGGTACCGACAAGCCGATTATCCTGCGCATTCCAAACCGGTTCAGAAAGAGCCAGCACAACCAGCCCGGCCATCAGCAGCCGCAACAGGGTTAGCCACCACGGGCTTTGCGCCGGAGTTTCTTCCCGCCGGGCAATTTCTTCCAAAATCCGGGTTGGCGGAAAAACCTCCTGCCGGGGTTTGGGCGGGGTGAGCCGCAACAACCACCAGATCAGCGGCAGCGCCAACAGGCCCAGCAGAATCAATGGCGAGCCAAATGAAAGGGCAAGCGCGCTCATGCGCGGGCCTCATTGCTAAGCCGCATATGAAGCGCCACAAGGGCGGTGGACGCCAGTTGATCAGTGTGGTGAACCAGATGGTTCCAACCCAACCGTTTGCAATGGTCGCTTAATGTTCTTCGCCGTGCAGAAAACAGTTTTTTATAATCTTCGCCCAAACTTTCCGCCCGGCCATAGGTGAGTTTTTCGCCGGTTTCCGGATCGCTAAATTCCGTGCGCCCGGTAAACGGAAAACTCTCTTCTGCCGGATCGATGATCTGCACCATTGTTCCGCGAATTCCCCGTTGGGCGACCCGGTTCAGGCGTTCCAACACTTCATTCATGGGTTCAAGAAAATCTGAAAACACCACCAGTTCCGAGCGGTTGCTTAATTGTTCTATTGGCGGAAAAGGCAGGGCGTCTTCACCCGCCACCATCAATTCAGCGGCTATGCGCTCTGCCGCATTGCGGTTTGAAAATGCTCTTGTCACCCCCGGCCAACCCACCCGCTCGCCGCTTTTTGCCAAAACTTCCATCAGCGCCAGCGCCAACACCAGCGCCCGTGATTGTTTGGAAATTTCCGTGCTCTCGCTTCGGTAAAGCATGGAAGGAGAGTTATCGGCCCAAACCCACACAGTATGGGCGGCTTCCCATTCCTGATCGCGCACAAAAATGGCGCTCTCATCGCGAGCCGAGCGACGCCAGTCAATGCGCGCCATGCTTTCACCCGCGCTATAGGGTCTGAACTGCCAGAATGTATCCCCGGCACCCCGTTTGCGCCTGCCATGCCAACCACCTGTTACCGTGTTGGCAATTTGTTGTGCCTCCACCAGTAAATCCGGCACCAGTGCGGCGCGTGCGCGGGCACGAGCAAGCACCCCCTGGCTGGATTCTACCTTAGCGGCAGTGCCAATGCTTGTGCCTGATGTAAGGGAGGAAAGAGCCAAATTGCGCGCCTTACATCCAGGCCTGTTTCAAGTCTTTGATAACCTCGCGAACACCCACCCCTTCGGCGCGCGCAGCAAAGTTTAGGGCCATGCGGTGTTGCAACACCGGCTCCGCCAGCGCCATCACATCATCAACGGAAGGGGCCAACCGCCCATCCAGCAGGGCTTTGGCCCGAACGGTTAGCATTAAGGCCTGAGAAG
>QILU01000193.1 GCA_003233475.1 Ahrensia sp. | reverse complement strand
ACACCCTCAATCGACCATCGCTCGCTGGCATACGCCAGAATGGTGCAAATAATGACCCCGAAGGTCAGCCACATATGGATATTTTCCATGGCCGCTCATAGAATTTAAGGCGCCATGCGCCAGTTGAATTTGGATGAGTTTACAAGAATTTGGTGGCGCGCGGCAATTCAAATATTTCGGCTAATCCCACCAAATCCTGTTGACAGGTTATTCCCGGCCTACATATGTCCCCAGCAAAATGTCCTGCGCCAATCGCTTCTTTGAGGAAAAGAACGAGATGGCCAGCATGAACACGGTAAAATTGATTACCCAAAATAGAATCCCGTGTAGCACTGCCAGGAACGGATCAACCCTGGTGCCGTTAAGCTTTTTAATCCGAACCCCCATGAACTGCATACCGATGGTTGCCTGGTTCGGGCCGCCCATGGTGACGGCGAGGTAAATCATGGCGACTATTCCGGGAAGAAAAGCAAAAAGCCCCCAGGCGAGGCCAAGGGTAAGAACCCCAAGTATCGCGATAATAACAGCAAATGGAATGCACAGCAGCCCGACAATCAGATAGTCTATAAAGAAAGAAACAACCCGGGCGGTACGAACTCCATCAAGCTCTTCAGCGCTTGTCAGCCGCGTCCCGGTTTCATTATCAATGGTGAATTCGTTCATGAGACAACCCTCTCTGTTCGGCACAATATAGGGTGAGAAATGGCCGTTTTCAAGGAGGTTGGATTGTGGGTTTGCAGGAGAGCAATGTGTTTTGCGGTTTGACTGCACTTACTTTGCTTGCTCTCCTCCCTTCAACCGGGTTCATTTTCATAGCGCAACATCAACAGCGGGATCAAAACTCCTGCCAAAAGAAAGCTGTTGAAAAAAACGTTCGAAGGCACGCCTGACGCGACAGAGCCAACTCCGTCTACAACAAACCAACCGATAAAAGCCCAAAGAGTGACGCGAACGACATTCCTATCCGATCTTCTTATCGCCGGAACCACAATGCCCAGCAGCATGATGGAAATTGCCACAACCAGTCCGGCACCAATCGATGACAGCCACATTTGCGAACGGGAGAGAACGGGGCTGGCATCTCCCGGCGGCCAGTCGAGTAAATCAATCAGCAGGCGAGCGGGTTCGTTAATGGCGGTATAAGGGGCGAGACCCCAGACAAAGGCAAATGCGAGGAATGCCCAGGCGACGATTTTCATCAGTTTGGCGGCTGTATCAGGGGTCATGGTGGTTCTTTCCATTTTGAGATCAATATTTGCGAGTCTGATAGGCAATTGGCTTCATCAAAACAATTACCTGTGGGGTAAGTGAAATCTATCGAGAATATGTTAGGGTGGTTCGATGATCCAGAGCCAACTCTCAACCTCGACCTATGGCGATCTGCTCTGCAACTGGCGGAAAAAGCGTCGATTCAGCCAATTGTCCTTTGGCCTTGTTGCTGATGTATCGCCGCGTCATGTGAGTTTTTTGGAAACCGGGCGAGCACGGCCCAGCCGGGAGATGGTGCTCAAGCTGGCAGATTGCCTGACCATGCCCAAGGCGGAAATCAACCGGGCGTTATTACTGGCCGGATTTTCTCCTGCTTATCTGACCCGTAACGCCCGCGATGTTGATCTTGCACCAATTAACCAGGCGATCAGTATGATGCTGGATAATCACATGCCTTATCCCGCAATCGGGCTGGATCGTTTGTGGAACATCAAAACCGGCAATGGCGCAGCGATGAAATTTCTCGTTGATAGTGGTTTTGGCGGTTATACTAATCTACTGGAGGCACTTTGCGGGCAATCGCCGCAGCAATCTTCGATAGCAAACTGGCAGGAGACGGTGGGCCTGTTTCTCGCCCGAGCGCAAACGGAAATGCACGACGCCGGCTATGATACGGCGGTTGAAGATATGGTTCGACAACTGGAAAAACATTATTCGCGTCACAGCACGGGTATGGAAATTGACCGAAGCCAGGCGGTTATTGCCACCCGTTTCAGGATAGGCGACCAGACCATCTCAGTGTTTTCCACCATTGCCAGTTTTGGCTCGGTTCAAGACGTCATACTTGATGATTTGAAAGTTGAACTGATGTTTCCGTTGGATGAAGTGTCCAAAGCATACTTTGAACAATCCAATTGATCCAACTTTGAAATTTCGCCCCTGAGTCAGGGCCCTAACCAAACCTGCCATTCCTTGGAAAACCTTTTGGCACTATGCGGCCGGCCTGGGCGCGTTCGCCGAAATATTCGCTCAACTCGTTCACTTCTCTGGAATGGGTTCGCCCGGCGCTGTCGCTCCACGATAAACCATCGGTGGCTGCGAACACTTTCGCGTCCTTAATGCCCCCGTCCTTATATTTTTGCAGGCGCACGCCCTTGCCCCGGGTCATTTCAGGAACCTGATCAAAATCGAAAATCAGCATTTTTCTATTCTCGCCCACAACCGCTATTCTATCCGGCTCTCCTTCAACGGGCGAACAGACACGGGCCTCCACCGGAGGTTTGACATTCAACACTTGTTTTCCCTTGCGGGTGTTGGCGATGACATCCTCTTCACCCACCACAAAACCATTGCCCAGGGTACTCGCCAGCAGGCGCTTGCGGCCTGACTTATGGACAAACACATTCACAATATCGGCGTCATTTTCCATATCGACAATAATACGAATGGGCTCCCCATGGCCGCGACCGCCGGGCAATTTATCGCCTGGCAGGGTGTAGAATTTACCCGCCGTGGTGAACATCAAAATTTTGTCAGTTGTCTCCGCATGAAACGCGGTTTTGAGGCGATCACCTTCTTTGAAGGTCAGGACTCCAAAATCTGGCGCATGGCCGCGCAGGGCCCGTATCCAGCCTTTTTCCGAAACCACCACGGTGATGGGTTCTTTCTCGATCATGGCGGCCGCGACGGCTTCCATATCTATTTCCCCGGCTTCGCCAAAGGTGGAACGGCGGGCACCAATTTCGGTGTCCTTGCCGAATTTTTTCCTGATGTTGGAAATTTCCCAGGTGATGGTTTTCCACTGTTGCTCTTCGCTGACGAGCAGGGATTCAATGCTGGCTTTTTCTTCGCTCAGATCATCGAACTCCTTGCGGATTTCGATTTCTTCCAGCTTGTGCAAAGCCCGCAAGCGTAAATTCAAAATGGCTTCGGCCTGAACATCGGTGATTTCGAACCGGGCAATTAATGCGGGCTTGGGCTTATCCTCACGGCGAATAATGCGGATCACTTCGTCGATGTTCAAAAATGCAACAAGATACCCGCCGAGGATTTCCAACCGTTTTTCAATTTGCCCCAGCCGGTTTTTGTTTCGGCGGATCAACACCACCTTGCGGTGATCCAACCATTCCCGCAATACATCGCGAATGGACATGACCTTAGGAACCTTGCCACCGGAAAGCACGTTCATGTTGAGGGGAAAACGGTTTTCAAGATCGGTGAGCTTGAACATTTGCTCCATCAACAATTCCGGATCGACGGAACGGGATTTTGGTTCCAGCACAACGCGGATGTCTTCGGCTGATTCATCGCGAATATCTGCCAGCAGGGGCAGGCGTTTTGCGAGCAACAGCTCCGCAGTCTTTTCGATCAGTTTGGATTTTTGCACCTGATAGGGAATTTCGGTGATGACAATCTGCCAGGTGCCGTGGCCTGTGTCTTCTTTTTCCCAGCGGGCGCGAACGCGAAAACCGCCCTTTCCGGTCTTATAGGCTTCGAGAATATTTTCCTTCGGCTCAACGATCACACCGCCGGTGGGAAAGTCGGGGCCTGGAACAAATTCCAACAGCTTGTCAAATCCGGCATTGGGGAATTTTATCAGGTGCAGCGCCGCATCACACAACTCTTCCAGATTGTGCGGCGGAATATTGGTTGCCATGCCCACCGCAATTCCCGCAGCCCCATTGGCCAGCAGGTTCGGGAAAGCCGAGGGCAACACAATTGGCTCTTCGTCTTCTTCGTTGTAAGTTAGGCGAAAATCCACCGCGTCTTCGGTAATGCCTTCCAGCAACGCAGTTGCGGCTTCCGTCATTCGCGCTTCGGTGTAACGCATAGCGGCCGGGTTATCCCCGTCGATATTGCCAAAATTGCCCTGCCCGTCCACCAGCGGATAGCGCACCGCAAATGACTGGCTTAACCGCACCAGCGCATCATAAATGGAAGCATCCCCGTGGGGGTGAAACTTACCCATCACATCGCCCACAATGCGCGCGCATTTGGCAAAGCCCTGTTCAGGGTTCAACCGCAACAGGCGCATGGCGTGCAAAATGCGCCGATGCACAGGCTTCATGCCATCACGAACATCCGGCAAGGCGCGGCCCATTATGGTGGAGAGCGCATAGGCCAGGTAGCGCTCTTCAAGCGCTGCTTTCAAATCTACAGGTTCAATTCCGTGTTCGGAATCTTCGCCCGATCCATTACCCGAATCAGAAGGCGGCAAAAGGTCATTTCCCATTTGTTCCCGATACTCGTTTCACGGGATTGCGACAAGCGGCTGTTTGGAACACAATAAGGTTTCACACCTCACATTTGTGGCGACAGGTGTGTGCGTCATGTCACATTCGCCACAATCACAATGCTCTATTCATTGAAACAACTTGCACATCAAGGATCGAATCATGCTCACCCGTCTCCCCCGCCCTGCCCGTCTCGCAGCGCTCACCACACTTCTACTTTCAAGCGTATCTACCGCCTACGCTTTGGAGGGCAAAGCACTGTTTGATAAACTCCTGAGTGAACAATTTCGCGGGGCAACCGTCTCTTCCGCAAATATAATAAATGACTCGGCCGATTCCTTCACCATGACAGGTGTCACATTGAACGCACCGAATAAGGAACCGGTGAAAATTGAAACTCTTGTTGTACGCGGGTTAAAAGAAGTCGGTGAAGACCGTATTGAAATTGACGCATTCACCGCCGTCGGCTTTTCCTTGGATTCGCGCCGTGAAGGGAAAATTACAATACAGGGGATCTCACTAGGCGGGGCATCACTGCCAACATTTTTATTCGGCGGAAATTATACGCCGGAGCAAAAAAAGGCGCGCGTCACATTACAAAGCTTCGCAATCAACGGATTTGAGGTGGTTGATGGCAATGTCAATGTGAAGCTTGGTTCATTTGCTTTGAACAACGCTGATATACCCCTGGATTTTCGTTATGAGGGCAAAGAAAGCGTCGAGCCACCGGCTGCTCCATTGACCATCCAAGCGCTTGGCATGACGGAAGTTTTTAATTCTCAGGACGGCATCACCATGTCGCTTGGGTCATTTTCCGCCGCAGACATCAACCTTCCCACCAGCTTACAGGTGCCTCCCTCAGATTGGATGAAACTTTATTCAGCAATCTCCATTGATCGTGTAAAGTCCAGCCTGGGAGATACGCAGGTGTTTTCCATGCAAAGATTGTCCGGCACCATGAGCAAGGCCGATAGTGAAGGCACCTACACATCGCGTTCCTCAATAGAAGGCATGGAGGTCAACTTGAAAGCCATTCCCGATCTCAATACCCAACAAATCGCTGCCCAGCTCGGATATGACAAGGTTGAGGGTTCGATAACCGGGGTGGGAAGTTATAATCCGGAAAGCGGTCGGATTACAATTGACAATATATCGTTGAAATTAAAAGACATGCTCAACATGACAATGAAATATGCCCTAACCGGATATACAACTGATGTCGCACAACAATTTAACAAAGTTCAGGCGAAAATCGCGGCCGGTAAGGAACCCATGCAGGCTTATGGGGCCATTATGCCGAACCTTTCGCAAGTCAAGCTTGAAGGATTTACGCTGGCCATAATAGACGATTCGTTGACCGGCAAACTGCTTGATTTTCAAGCCAGCCAAATGGGCACCACCGGTGAACAGCTGGCGCTTGGAGCTCCGATGATGATCGGCTTAGGTATGGGGGGGTTAAACATGCCCGCATTCACCGACATGGTGACAAAAGCGGTTGGAAATTTCTTGAAGAATAAAGGCTCACTCACCGTGGAAGCCAAACCCCCCGAGCCGGTTTCCATCATGCAACTTGTTTTGTCAGGACAGGCCGACCCGACAAAAATTCCCGACATGCTCAACCTGCAAATTGTGGGCGAATAACAAATTCAAACTTCAAATTAAGGGTTTTACTTATGCTGAAAATATCCACTACCCGTAAAATAGCCGTTGCTTTGTTTGTATCGAGCGCCGCGCTAACATTTTCAAACTCCGCCCTGGCGCTTGAGCCCACGGCATTTATAAAACAATATCAGGATGCGATTGCCAAGCAGGGGCAGACATTCACCTACGATTCCATTGAATCAAAAGGCTCTGACGGCATTTACCTTGAAGGCGTTGCCTGGAAAATCGCTACTATTGCGCCAATTAAAGCAAAATCTGTTTTGTTTTCAGGCATTCTGGAAAATTCCGACGGTAGCGTGTCCATCGAAAACCTGGAGGCATTGGAGATTTCTGCAGGTTCACCTGATGTGTCTGTGACTTTCGAAAAATTCACCATGGCGGAGTTGAGAATACCGCCCGCGAGTGAAACCGATTTTATAAAACAATTGCCCCTGTATTCACGGTTCGAACTGGGAAAAGGAGTGGTTACAAACCAGGGAAAACAGCTTGCCACCATGGCAGCAGCCTATATCACCGTTTCAGATTTTAGCGCCACCGTTCCCATGGCAGTGAAATCTGAAATGTCAGGCATTACCATTGATACAAGCTCTGTCCCCAACCCGAAATTTCAAAAAACAATTTCCGATATGGGATATGATGGCAAATTTTCCGGCAAAATCCTGATGGATGGCAAATGGTCATTGACTGCCGGGGTCATGGATTTCCCCAAATATGATATTGTCATTGATAATGTCGGTACATTTTCCATGCCGTTCAGCATCGGTGGTTACACCATTGATCTTATGAAAAAGTCGCAAAAATTGAACGAGAAATTGGAAGGCATGAGCGAAGTAGAACAGGGTGAGGTGTCCATGCAGCTGTTTAAGGATCTCACCCTTCGCCAATTCACTTTCAGCTTCAAGGATGATTCCCTGACCGGCAGGGGTATGAAATTTGCCGCCGCCCAAATGGGGCAACCGGAGGAGCAATTAACTGCTGCTGCGCCGATGATGATAGGATTGGGAATGGGGCAATTGCAAATGCCGGAGCTGACGACAATGGTCTCAGATGCAGTGGGGAAATTCCTGGCAAATCCGGGTACGATCAGCATTTCTGTAATTCCGGAAAAACCGGTTTCGTTTGAGAATATCGCGGCTACCGGATCAACAGACCCAAAGTCCTTAGTGAAATTGCTCAATCTTCAGGTTAGCGCGCAGTAAAACGCCCCCTCTTACTGCCACTTGCGGAAGGCTTCGGGATGCTCGTCATCCTGGGGTCTTTCGCGTGAATATGATGGCTTGTGACAACTCCAATTTTCCGTAAAATACGACATGCCCGATAGCCTGATCATCATGGAAGTGCCCAGCCCGTTTGGCCCTTTGAGCCTCACTCAACAAGATGATGCGCTGGTGGCTGTGGATTGGAAAGCCCCGGAGAAATCTATTGAAACGCCATTGCTGCTTGAGGCGGCAAAACAATTGGCCGCCTATTTTAACAAGCAATTGCGTGTTTTTGAGTTGCCCTTGAAACCCGCAGGCAACAGTTTTCAGCAAAGCGTGTGCGAAGCCATGTTAAAAATTCCCTACGGAGAAACAACCACATACGGGGCAATTGCCAGGGAATTGGACAGCTATGGACAGCCGGTGGGCAATGCTTGTGGTGGAAACTCAATCCCCATAATCATTCCCTGCCATCGGGTTCTTGGTGCCCATGGGGTTGGTGGCTATTCCGGTGAAGGGGGCGTTGAGCGCAAGATCGAGCTGCTTAAACACGAGGGTGGGTTCCCCTACTTGCTTTGATGCGGGTGATTTAGAGCGCTCTCGCCATTTAGGAAAACCCGGTCAGGCGCTACTTACCGAAAATTTTCAAATGCCAGTACGATAAATAAGCCTTTAGCCGAGCCTTCAATGTTTACCCAACTGAAACGATTTAATTGTATCTTCATTTGAGAATTCACTATGGGGAAATAAATTATGTTACACTCACCTGCTCCTGATCTTGACCCGGATGACGCAAATTATGCTCATTGCCAGGTAATCGAGACACTCCCGATTCCAGCTGACAGTTTTTTTGATTGGTATATGGATGAGCCGCCGGAAAATTTTATGCTGGGCACCCTCGTCGTCTCGCCAGTTGTCGGTATCTCACCTCTTTCTAAAGAACCCTTTGGCAAAGTTGGCACATCTCGTGTTTTCCATTTCAAAGACGGAACGGTTGCAGCCGAGCGCATACTCTCCATGGATATGCCGCGGGAATATTCTTATCAGCCCTACGCCTATAACAATCCGATCCATTTTTTATCAGACTATGCGAAATCCACCATGCGTGCTGAACCGGATGGGGAGGATATGAAAATTATCTGGGATTATGCTTTTCATGCAAAAAACAAAATTACCCTGCCGCTGGTAAAGCTGTTTGTTTCCCTGGATTGGAAACGCAATCTCGCCAACGGGCTAAAGGTCATCAAGACTCATTTGGAGGTTCACGGAACTTCCAAACGCATTCACGAAGTACGTGACATGAAAAAAGCCGCATAATCGCTGCTGAAAATACAATTGCAAAAAGCCCGCTTTGATTTATTCGAAGCGGGCTTTTTTGTGACGAATACCGATTGCATATAAGCAAGGCTGAGGATCTATTCCTTCGGTAAATTCAATTTCAGGTGCAGGTCTTTTAGCTGGGATTTATCGACGTCGCCCGGCGCGCCCATGAGCAGGTCTTTGGCCTGTTGGTTCATGGGGAACATGGTGATTTCGCGCAGGTTTTTTGTGCCGCATAATAACATCACAATGCGGTCGACCCCCGCTGCCATGCCGCCGTGGGGTGGAGCGCCATATTGGAAGGCGCGGTAGAGACCGCCGAAGCGTTCTTCTACTATTTCTTTGGTCAGGCCGGTGATCTCGAACGCTTTGACCATGGTTTCCGGCAAGTGGTTGCGGATACCGCCTGAGGCAATTTCAAAACCGTTGCAGACCATATCGTATTGCATGGCGTCGATGGTTAGCGGGTCTTGATTTTCCAACGCATCCAGCCCGCCTTTGGGCATGGAAAACGGGTTGTGGCCAAAATCGACCTTTTGGTTTTCCTCATCCCATTCGTAGAACGGAAAATCGATAATCCAGCAGAACTTATAGGCGGTTTCCTCAATCAACCCCTGGTCTTCCGCCGCCTTGGTGCGGGCGTCGCCTGCAAAAGATGCGAATTTTTTCGGATCCCCGGCGGCGAAGAATACGGCGTCACCAAGTTCCATGCCAAGCTGTTGGCGAAGGGCTTCAGTGCGCTCTTCGCCGATGTTTTTAGCGATGGGGCCAGCGGCGTTGAACACTCCTTCCAGCTCGCGCCAAAAAATATACCCCATGCCCGGTTGGCCTTCGGACTGCGCCCATGAGTTCATGCGGTCGCAGGATTTGCGGCTGCCTGCGCCTTTGACAGGAATGGCCCAAACTTCAACCTTGGGGTCGCTCTCGATCATGCCTGCGAAAACCTGAAAGCCGGAGCCCCTAAAATGCTCGGTGACTTCCTGGATTTCAATCGGGTTGCGCAGATCGGGTTTATCGGTTCCGTATTTGCGAATGGCATCTTTGTAGGAAATGCGCGGCCAATCTTTGGTGACGCTTTTCCCTTCCGCAAATTCCTCAAACACTTCGGTGATGATCGGCTCCATAGTGGTCAGCACGTCCTCTTGCTCGACAAAGCTCATTTCCACATCGAGTTGATAAAACTCGCCCGGCAGACGGTCGGCGCGCGGGTCTTCATCCCGAAAACACGGCGCAATCTGAAAATAGCGATCGAACCCCGACATCATAATCAATTGCTTATACTGCTGCGGCGCTTGCGGAAGGGCATAGAATTGACCGGGGTGGATACGGCTGGGCACGAGAAAATCCCGCGCCCCTTCCGGTGACGATGCGGTCAGGATTGGAGTTGAAAACTCGTTAAACCCGGCGGCGTTCATGCGGACACGCATGTCGGCAATAATCTTCATCCGCTTCATGATGTTGTTGTGCAAAGTCTCGCGCCTAAGATCGAGAAAACGGTATTTGAGGCGAATGTCTTCGGGGTATTCCTGCTCGCCAAAAACGGGCAGCGGTAGTTCAGCCGCCTTGGAAAGAACTTCAATCTCGCGGGCATAAATCTCAACTTCCCCGGTGGGGAGGTCAGGATTAATTGTATCGCCTGAGCGGGCCTTCACGTCCCCGTCAATTTTGATCACCCATTCTGAGCGCACTTCTTCTGCGAGCGAGAACCCGGCGGAATCCGGGTCAATCACCACCTGGGTCATGCCATAATGATCGCGCAGATCAATGAACAACACCCCGCCGTGGTCGCGCACCCGGTGAACCCATCCGGAAAGGCGCGTGGTGGTGCCCACATCGCTTGCGCGAAGGTCTGCACAAGTGTGACTGCGATAGGGATGCATGATGGTATTCCTGAAAAAAATATTGGTGGTTTCAAATCAGTTGAACCCACTTAAATC